>CAYHCW010000110.1:0-7841 GCA_964355025.1 uncultured Gemmatimonas sp.
TGTCGGGGCACCCGGACGCGGGTGCGAGGCGGCGCGCGACGTCCTGAAAGCTAACATCCCGGGCGAGCCGAGGGCACGCGATGCAGCGCCGCCTGCCAGCACGTATTTTCCGTCATCCCTCAGGGAGGTCGTCATGTCCGCCCGTCACGAAGCCACGCGCGCCGGTATCAGCTTTGGCTCGGCGCTCGCCATCGCCATCTCGTGGAGCACCAACCACTCCATCCTGTGGGCCATCCTGCATGGCGCCCTGTCGTGGATCTACGTCGTCTACTACGCGTTCACCCGCTGACGTGACGCCCTGGCGAGTGCTCGACACGGGAGCGCGCGACGGCGCGTGGAACATGGCCTGTGACGTCGCGCTGATGGACCGCGCGCGCCGCACCGGGGAGTCCGTGTTTCGCATCTATGCCTGGTCGAGCCCCACGCTGTCGTTCGGACGCCACGAGGCGGCCCGCGGGCGCTACGACGCCGCGAAGATCACCGCCGAAGCCGTTGAGGTGGTGCGCCGTCCCACCGGCGGCCGGGCGCTGCTGCACGACCGCGAGGTCACTTATTCGGTGACGGCGCCCGTCAACGACGCCGAGTCGCTGCCGGCAAGCATGCGCCGCATCAACCAGTGGCTCCTCCGCGCCCTGCACCGCCTGGGCGTGCCGGCCGTGGAGGCCGCGGAACCGCGGTCGATGCGCCCCGAAGGCGCGTCGTGCTTCGCACTGCCCGCGCCGGGCGAACTGACGCTTGCCGGGCGCAAGCTCGTCGGGAGCGCCCAGGTGCGGCACGCTGGCGCATTGTTGCAGCACGGCTCCATCCTGCTGGACGACGACCAGTCGCGCATCGACGGATTCGTCGTGGGCCCTTACCTTTCGTCAGCACCGGCAGCAACGCTGCGTTCGGCGCTGGGGCCGGCCGTCGGCTACGACACCGTGCGCGAGGTCCTGCTCGAGGTGGTTGCATCCGAAGTTTCGGCGCGGCGCGCCGCTGACCTTGTGTTGTCCGTGACCGATCCGGCGCTGGCCGGAGCATCGTTCGACGCCTCACTCGCCCAGTTCCGCGATGCCGCGTGGACGTGGCGCAGATGACGGCACCGCTCTAACGTATTCCGCCGTGAACCCTTCCCAGTCGCGCTGCCTCATCCTCGCCCTGTCCTGCCTTGTCGCGGCCTGCCGCGGCCGCGACGCCGGTGGTGCGGCGGGCGGAACGCTCATCGTGTCGGCCGGCGCGGACGCCGAGACGCTCTTCCCTCCCCTCGCGGTGGGCAATCAGGGGCGCGCCGTCACCGAGCTGCTCTACGACAAGCTCGCCGACATCGGCCCGGCGCTGAACACCATCGGCGACGCCGGGTTCGTGCCGCGCCTGGCGCAGTCGTGGGATTGGTCGTCCGACTCGTTGACCGTCACGTTCCATCTCGATGCGCGTGCGCGCTGGCACGACGGTCGCGCGGTCACCGCGCGCGACGTGCAGTATGCCTTCGGCGTCTGGACCGACAGCGCGGTCGGCGCCGCGCAGCGCGCCAACTTCGCCACTGTCGACTCCATTGGCACTCCCGACTCGCTCACCGCGCGCGTGCACTTCCGGGTGCGGACCCCCGAGCAGTTCTACGCGCTGGTGTACACGCTGATTCCCCTGCCCGCGCACCGTCTGGCATCGTTCGCCGACACGGCGCTGCACGACGCCCCGGAGATGCGCGCACCGGTGGGCAGCGGTCCCTTCAGGTTTGTCTCGTGGACGCCGCGCGCCCGCCTCGAGCTCGCCGCCAACGAGGCGTATTACCGCGGCCGCCCCAAGCTCGATGGCGTCGTCTTCTCCGTCGCCGCGCAGGGCGCCACGGTGGCCGCCAAGCTCCTGTCGGGCGAAGCCGACTTCCTGGAGCAGCTCTCGCCCCCGGACTTCGCCCAGCTCCCTGCGCACGCCGAGGTGCGGGCCCAGCCGTACGGCGGGTTCGACTACGGCTTCCTGCAGTTCAACACGCGCGACCGGCGCAGCAGCGCGCGCGCGCATCCGCTGTTCGGCGACCTCGCGCTGCGTCGCGCGCTCACCATGGCCGTCGACCGCGCCACGCTCGTGCGCAGCGCCTTCGACTCCCTCGCGCGACCGGCCATCGGGCCGTTTTCGCGGACGCAGTGGACCGCCGACACGACGCTCACCGGCATCGGGTTCGACGCCGCGCGCGCCGCGCAGCTCCTCGACTCGCTGGGCTGGCGCGATGTAAACGGCGACGGCGTGCGCGAGCGGGCGGGACGACCGCTCGCATTCACGGTGCTCGTGCCCGCGTCCAGCCGCCCGCGGCAGGCCTCGGCCATCCTGCTGCAGGCGCAGTTCAAGAGCATCGGCGCCACGGTGCAGCTCGAGCAGGTCGACTTCAACGCCTTCCTCGACAAGGCGCGGCGCGGCGACTTCGATGCCTTGATGGGTGGCATGCGAACGACGCCAAGTCCGCGCGGCGTGCGCGATGTCTGGGGCTCCCCGGCGCCTGGCCGCGGCGCCCAGAACTGGGGGCGCTGGAGCAACGCCACGTTTGACGCCCACGTGGACAGCGCGCTCGCCGCCACCAGCACGGCGGCGGTGCGTGCGCAGTTCCGCATCGCGTATCAGGCGGCCATCGACGATGCACCCGCCATCTGGCTCTACGAACCCCGCATGTTCGCCGGCCTGCACCGCCGGCTGAACGTCGGCGTACTCCGGCCCGACGCCTGGTGGTCCGGTGTCGCGGACTGGTCCATCGATCCGGCCCAGCGCCTGCCGCGCGACCGCCGCGCTTCCGCCAAGCCCTGAGGCGTGACCCGCCTCCTCATCAACCGTCTGCTCCACGCTGCCGCCGTCATCGCGGTCGTCGCCACGTCGGTCTTCGTGCTGCTGCAATTCGCGCCCGGCGACCCGTTCGCTGCGTCGCTCGACGGCACCGACGTTCCCCCGAACGTGCGCGCCGAGTGGCGCGCGCGGTACGGATTCGACCTTCCGCCGGCTGAGCGATTCACGCGCTGGGCCGGCGCGCTCGCGCGCGGCCAGCTGGGGTATGCGCCGTCGCAGCATCGCACCGTGTCGGCCGTGCTCGCCGACGCCGTGCCGCGCACGCTGCTGCTCGTGGGCGTCGCGCTGGCCGTCGGCTTCGCGCTCGGTGTGTTCATTGGGCTGCTCCAGGCGAGGCACCATCGACGCTGGCCCGACCGCGTGCTCGGCGCCCTGACGCTCGGGGGCGTGGCGATGCCGGAGTTCCTGCTTGGCCTGCTCGCGATGACGTGGCTCGGCGCGCGATGGCGCTTGTTCCCGGTGGCCGGCCTCGCCAGCGAGGGGGACGCCGCCGCGTGGTCGATGGCTGAACGGCTGCTCGACCACGCGTGGCATCTCGCACTGCCCGCCGGTGTGCTCGCCATCTCGGTGGCGTCGCGCGTGGCGCGCCATCAGCGCGCCGCGCTGCTCGGCGTGCTGCCCGAAGACTACATTCGCACCGCGCGCGCCAAGGGACTCGGCGAGTGGGCCGTGCTCTGGCGTCACGCGCTGCCCAACGCCATCGGCCCCGTGCTCGCGCTGCTGGGCCTTGCATTACCGTCGCTGGTGGGTGGCGCCGTGCTGATCGAGAAGATCTTCGGATGGCCAGGCATGGGGCTGACACTGTTCGACGCGCTGCTCGCGAGGGACTACCCGCTGATCCTCGCCGCCACGCTGCTCGCGACGATTTTCGCCGTGCTCGCTCGCGCGCTGGCCGACCTCGTGGCCGAACTCGTGGCTCCGCGCCGCGAACGGGCCTCGTAGGTGGCCGCGCGCACCTGGCGGCGACTGCTCGACGATCGGCCGGCGCGCGCGGCCGCAGCGGTGCTGGCGTGCGCCACCCTTGCCGCGCTGCTCGCGCCGTGGATCTCCCCGTACGATCCCACGCTTCAGCCCGACCCGGTGGCCCTGAAGCTCGTCGCGCCGTCGTGGCAGCACCCGCTGGGTACCGATCCCTATTCTCGTGACGTCCTCAGTCGCCTGCTGTACGGCGCGCGCGTCTCGCTGGGGGTCGCCTCGGGCGCCATGCTGCTCGCGGCCACCATCGGCACGGCGCTGGGTGCCCTTGCTGCGGTGCTCGGCGGATGGGTCGATGCGCTCGTCTCGGGGCTGGTCGACATCCTGATCGCGGTACCGCGCCTGCTGGTCGTCGTCGCGCTCGTCGCCACCTTTGGCGCGCTCTCCCCGTGGTGGCTCGTGGTGCTGCTCGGCGGCAGCGGCTGGCTGTCCACCGCGCGCATCGTGCGCGCCGAACTGCGCGACAACGTGCAGCGAGAATACGTGCTCGCCGCCCGGGCGCTCGGCGCCACCGAGTGGCGCATCACCTGGCAACACCTGTTGCCGGCGGTCGCGCCGCAGGTGGCGGTGGCTGCCGCGCTCGCGCTGGCCGCCGTCATTCCGCTTGAGGCGGCCCTCAGCTTTGTCGGACTCGGCGTGCAGCCACCACTACCCAGCTGGGGCAATATCCTGCTCGACGGCGCCGATTACCTGACGTCTGCCTGGTGGCTGGTCGTCTTTCCCGTCGCCGCGATCACCTGCACGGTCGGCGCCGCGCTGGTGCTTGCCGATCGGCTGCGCGCCGCGATCGCCGGCGAGGAGCAGTCGTCGTGACCCCACTGCTCTCGGTCGCCGGGCTGCGCATCGACGTGCGCGACGGCGTGTCGCCTGCCGTGCCGCGCGCCATCCTCGACGGCGTTGCGTTCGACGTCGAGCCGGGTGAGACCATCGGAATCGTCGGCGCCAGCGGCAGCGGCAAGACGTCACTCGCGCTCGCACTGATGGGCCTGCTGCCAAGCGCGCTTCGCGCGAGTGGACGGGTGGTATTCGAGGGCCGTGACCTGCTCGCGCTCGACGACCGCTCGCGACGTGAATTGCGCGGACGCCGCCTCTCGATGGTCTTCCAGGAACCGCTTACGGCGCTCAACCCGCGACAGCGGGTGGGCGCGCAGGTCGCCGAAGTGGCAACCGCGCACGGCGAGCGCGATGCGCGGCGTGCTCATCGCGACGCGGTGGCCATGCTCGGTCGCGTGGGGCTCGTCGAGCCCGACGACCGGGCGCAGCGCTTTCCGCACCAGCTCTCGGGCGGAGAACGCCAGCGCGTGCTGCTGGCCATGGCGTTGCTGCTGCAGCCCGCGCTCCTCATTGCCGACGAGCCCACCTCGGCGCTCGACGTCACCGTGCAGAAGCAGGTGCTCGACCTGCTGCGCGTCCTGCAACGCGAGAGCGGCATGGCCCTGCTCCTCGTCAGCCACGACCTTGGGGTCGTCGCGGGCACGTGCCGGCGCACGCTGGTGCTGGACGACGGACGCATTGTCGAGGATGCGCCGACGCGGCAGGTCTTCACCGCGCCGCGGCACCCGCAGGCGGCCGCGCTCGTGAGCGCCGTGGCGCGCGCGGGTGCACGCGCGTGAGCGCCCTGCTCACCGTCCGCGACCTCGTGGTCGAATACCCGTCGCCGAAGGGCCGCGTGCGGGCCGTCGATGGCGTCTCGCTCGAGATCGGTCGCGGCGAAACACTGGCACTTGTCGGCGAGTCGGGCAGCGGCAAGACGAGCCTCGGGCGCGCCATCCTGCGGCTGGTAGAACCGGTCGCCGGCTCGGTGTCGTTTGACGGCACCGACGTGCTGGCACTCGCGGGCGCACCGCTGCGACACCTGCGGCGGCGCGCGCAAGTGGTGTTCCAGGACCCCAAGGCGTCGCTCGACCCACGCATGAGTGTGGGCCGCATCATCCGAGAGGGCATCGACATTCACCGTATCGCTGTAGGCGCCGACGCCGATGCACGCGTCGAGCGAGCGCTCGGCGAGGTCGGGCTTGCGGCGTCGGATGCCGCGCGGCACCCCGGCGAGTTCTCCGGGGGGCAGCGGCAGCGCATCGCCATTGCCCGCGCGCTGGCGGTCGAGCCCGAGTTCCTCGTGCTTGACGAGGCGGTCTCCTCGCTCGACGCCATCGTGCGCGCGCAGATTCTCGAGCTCCTCGCCGTCCTGCAGGCCGAGCGCGCGCTGACCTACCTGTTCATCGCCCACGACCTCGGCGTGGTCGAGCGTATTGCCTCACGCGTGGCCGTCATGCAGCGCGGGCGCATTGTCGAGTGCGCTCCCACGCGGCAGCTCTTCGATGCCCCCGCAGCGGCGTACACGCAGTCGCTGCTCGCCGCCATTCCGCGGGTGCCGTGGTGAAAGGAAAACGGCGACCGTAAGGCCGCCGCTTGAACAGCAGATGCTAGGTGTTAGGTGCTAGGAGCTAGATGCTATCACCTAGCACCTAGCACCTAGCACCTAGCACCTATCACCTATCACCCAGCTCCTCTACTTCACCCCGTGCATCAGCTTCTGCACCCTCGGCGCCGCGAGCAGGAGAATGAGGCCCGCAGCCGACAGCGCCCAGAATCCGAACGTGTAGCCGCTGAGCGCCGACGCCGTCGTCATGCCGGTCTCGCCGCTCACCTCGCTGGCGAAGATTCCCGACAGGTTGTTGCCGATGCCCGTGGAGAGGAACCAGCCGCCCATCCCGAGCCCGACGAGCTTCACCGGCGCCAGCTTGGTCACCATCGAGAGGCCGATGGGCGACAGGCAGAGCTCGCCGATCGACTGAATGAGGTACACCGCCACCAGCGTCCAGAACGGGATCTTGTTGTCGGCCGGGTTGATGAGGCTCGACAGCGCGAACATCAGCAGCAGGAAGGCCAGACCGTTGAAGATCAGGCCGAGCCCGAACTTCCGCGGGATGGACGGATTGGCGTTCACCCGGGCGAGCGCCACCCAGACCCACGCCACGATCGGCGCGAAGATGATGATCGCCACCGCGTTCACGCTCTGGAACCAGCCCGTCGGGAAGGTCCAGCTGCCGAACGTGCGGTTCACGATCTGGTCGGCGAGGAAGGTGAAGGAACTCCCCGCCTGCTCAAAGAACATCCAGAACATGATGTTGAAGACGAAGATCAGCAGCATCGCGATGGTCTTGTCGCGCGCCACGGCCCCCTCGCGAATGCCCTCGAGCATCAGCATCACCGAGAGGCCGATGAACATCGCCGTAAGCACCCATTGCAGGTAGCCTGCGCCGACAGCGAGCAGCGCAAAGATCACCGGCACGCACAGCACCGCGCCCGCCGCCACGTAGATCACGCGCATGCGGTCCTGCTGATCGGCCTGCGGCGCGCCGATGCCCTGCAGCTGACCGCGGCCCACGTAGAACCAGACGAGGCTGATGAGCATGCCGACGCCGGCCGTCAGGAAGACGACCTTGTACGCCGGCATGCCGTCCGTGCCGAACACCGACTGCGCCAGCCAGCTCGTGAGCAGCGGGGAAAGGAACGCCCCCGCATTGATGCCCATGTAAAAAATCGTGAAGCCCGAGTCGCGGCGCTCGTCGCCCGACGAATAGCACTTGCCGACGATCGTCGAGATGTTCGGCTTGAACAGCCCGTTGCCCACCACGATGGTGGACAGTCCGAACTTGAAGATGGTCGGGTCGGGCAGCGTGATCAGGAACAGGCCGACCGCCATGAAGACGGCGCCCGTCAGGATGGACCGCTGGTAGCCGATCACCTTGTCGGCGACGTATCCGCCGAAGATCGCCACGGCATACACGAGCGCGAGGTACGACCCGTACGTCAGGTTCGCCTCGCCCTGTCCGGTGGGCGAGCCGCCGTGGAACTGCGCCACGATGTAAAGCACCAGGGCCCACCGAATGCCGTAGAACGCGAAGCGCTCCCAGAACTCGGACATGAACAGCATCCACAGGGGACGCGGATGTCCCATCAATTGCTTGAACTCGGGGATGGAAGTGCCGTCCCGGTTCGTCTCAGCTGCACCACTCATGCGTCTTCTCCAGAAATGGGAAGGGCGTTAGTTCGTGATA
>CAYHCW010000111.1:0-7835 GCA_964355025.1 uncultured Gemmatimonas sp.
GCTGCAGTTGTCGGCCGCGGCGGCCGTGCTCGTCTTCGTGCAGTCGGTGTTCTAGAGCCTTGAGACTTGGGGCCTGGGCCTTGGGCAAGAACACAAGCCCCAAGCCTCAGGTCCCAAGCCCTACGTGTGCGGGAACTTCGGGTTCCACGCCACTTCCCACAGGAACCCATCGGGATCCGAGAAGTAGCCGGCGTAGCCCCCCCAGTCGGTGTGATGACCGGCCTTCACGAGCGCCCCACCACCGGCCGCGGCGTGGACCAACAGCGCATCGACATCTTCAATCGAGCGCACGTTGTGGGCCAGCGCAAACCCGGGGAAGCCTGACCCGGCAGCGGGCACGCCCGCATCGGCGGCCAGCAGGTCGCGCGGATAGAGCGACAGCCACGTCTTCCCCATCTCGAAGAACGCCACGGTCGGCGGCGTCGGCTTCTGCGGCAGGCCGAGCACGTCGCGATAGAAACGCGTCGCGCGCTCAAGATCGCTGACGCCGAGGGTGATGAATGAGACGCGTGGCTCCATTTGGCTAGACTAGCTTGACCGCACCCGGTTGAACAGGAGGCGAGGAGTTCAGGAGGCATGATCACACTCCCGCCGCCAGGTCTCAGTGACGACCTGGGCATGCGCCAGGCTGGTGATGGTGTCGATGAACGCGAAGCCGCGGGGGGCCAGGCCGGCCCGATCAGGATCTATCAGGATCGGTCGGATGCACAACCAACTCGAACCCGCGGCCACCGGCGAGTCGAACGGCAGCGAAGTGGCGCACGTCGCGCGTCGCGAGCCGGTGGACACCAAGCGACTCGGCCAGCGCCACGACCGAACTATCGACGAGGCCCAGACGGAGATCCGCGAATCGCCGGTCCACTTCCATCGCACGTGCGAGTTGGCCGACTGTCGGCGGCGCGTAGGTGAGGGCGCCGCGAACGAGATCCTGCATGAACACGTGCATCGCCTGGCGCTCGTCGCGAAGGAAGTAGTCAACTTCGGCAAGGACGAGACCGGGGACATAGCGGGTACGCGCCTGGTCGATGGCGGTACGAAAGAGCCCGTGGTCTGGCGCGCTTTCGACGAGATAGTCGATGAGCGCCCCGGTGTCGCAAATGAGCCGCTGCGCTACCGGCCGGCGCGGAACAGCTCGGTCTCGTCGCCGCGCTCGGTCAACGCGCGGACACTGCCCGCGCTTCTCGGCTTGGGGTGGGGGCGGTACTGCTCGAGCACGAGGGCCAGGTGCTGGCGAATGAACTCTGACCGTGAGACGCCCCGTTCGCGAGCGGCGCGTGAGAGCAGCCGGTCGGCCTCCGGATCCAGGGCGATCGTCGTCGCCTTCTTCCTTGTCAGTGCCATGGAAGTAATATGACTTGGTGTCCGGCCGGCGGTCAAGCTACGCCCACCGGTTTCCGCTTGGCGGCCCACCGCTTTTTCGCTGCGGCGACCATCTTCATGCGGGTAGCGGCAGAGACCGTTCGCTTCGCGCCAGCTGTGGCATCCTTGGTCCGCGGCCGTCCGCGGCCGCGCGGTGGTTCTGCCCGGCCGACGAGCGCCAGCAGCAGGCGCTCGGCCGTCCGACGAATGTCTCGCAGCTGGGCCACCAGAGCCTGGCGCTCGTGCTGATGCGTCGTGATGCGGGCTTCGACCGATCGTACTAGTACGACTTTGTCACTTCGCCAGATTCCCGAAGAAAACGTCGAGTGATCTAAATTGAGGACATTGTACATTTCGCCGAAGTTCGGTACGCTGCGCGCCAGTGCTCGATCGATCCACGTGGGCGCTGTTGCGACGACTGACGGGCTGGTTGGATCAGTTCAAGGACTGCTTCGGCCATCGCGCGCAGCACGTCTCGTTGCGCCAGTATGTCGACGGCCTGTTGGGCGACAGCGCGCGCAAGTCGATGTCGGCGATGCTCGAACGGATCAGCGAGCCGACGTCGTACCAAGCCTTTCAGCACTTCATCACGCATGCGCCGTGGGACGCCGAGGGCGTGTGGCGGCGGCTGCGGGCGGTGGTGCCGGAGCGCACGGGGATTCTGATTCTCGACGAGACGAGCTTCCCGAAATCGGGGCCGCATTCGGTGGGCGTCGCGCGGCAGTACTGCGGCGCGCTGGGCAAGGTGGCCAATTGCCAAGTCGCCGTCACCGCCGCGCTCTGGACCGGCCAGCGCGCCTGGCCCATGGGCGCCTCGCTGTATCTGCCCGCCACCTGGACCACCGATCCGGCCCGGTGCGCGGCGGCGCGGATTCCCCCGACGGTCCGGTTTCAGGAGAAATGGCGCCTCGCGCTGACGCTGGTGCACCGGACGCAGGCGGCCGGTGTGACGCTGACCGCCGTCGTGGCCGACGCGGCCTACGGGGACAACAGCACCGTCCGCGCCACGCTGCATCGCCTGGGCCTGCCGTATGCCCTGGGCATCTCGCCGACCCTGACGATGTTTCGTGGCACGCCGACCCTGCGGATCGATCGTCGGCGATCGCCGCCGCGCAATCGTCGCGCCGGGTGGCCCGATCAGGAGGCCGTCGGCGTGCGGGTGCTCAGCGACGCGCTGCCCGCGCGCGCCTGGAAGCGCGTCACGTGGCGCAATGGCCTTCATCCGCCGTGGGAGGCCGACTTCGCGGCGCTGCGTGTCACCCCGGCCACCGAGTGGCGCCAGCGCCGCCTGGTCCCCGAAGTCTGGTTGCTCTGCGAGCGCGGCCTCGGGCCCACAGGTCGCCGCCGACACTACTTGGTGTCGTTGCCAGGGTCGGCCTCGATCACGCAGCTCGTGCGGCTGGCGCATCACCGCTGGGCGATCGAACAGCATTACCAAGACCTCAAGACCGAACTGGGGCTCGACCACTTCGAAGGCCGGTCGTATCCGGGCTGGCAGCATCACTGGGCGATCAGCGCGGTCGCCTACGCATTTGTGCAGCGCGAACGGATGCGCCCCCGCCAGGGCGTGCCCCTCACCTTCCCGCAGGCTCGAGCGTTCGTCCAGGAAATCTTCACCGGGCTGCTGTTTGCGAGTCGCCCACGATACATGCAGTGGATGAAGCAAGCCGAACAGCGGTTTCGTCAACTGCGGATCTGACAAAGTCGTACTAGGTCACTCAATTGCGCGGGAGTATCTGGGGTGTTGGTCATGGTGTTGGACGAGACGATAGACCGTATTAGCGGCCTCAACTGTTAACGGAAGGGCCGTTCTCAGACCCAGCCTGGTCATCGGCCTTGGCATTGCCATCGCACTGAGTCGAACGCTCGCGAGCAAAGTGCCCCTGGTCAACGGGTCGGATTGGGGGATGTTCGCGGCGGTGGCTGCCGGCCTCGCCGCGCTGGCGCTGTGGTCGTGCTACATCCCCGCCCGCCGCGCCACGCGTGTGCCGGTCACGACGGCGCTGAGACACGAGTAGTCGGAGTAGACTCCCGCCATCCCACTCGTGTTTGGGATCCGGCAGGAGCACCAGTCCGTGCGCGCCGCCGACAAGGAACTGCGAGAGCACGAGCCACCTGCCGGGCACCTTGGCGCGCTCGACGAGATACTCCGAGTTGAGGATGCCGTTTTCCTCACCCACCGTGCGCGGTTGGTTTCGCGAGATCTTTGGGCTGCTTCTGGTCATTCATAACCGTCGGTCGCTGGGCATGCTCGACAGCTTCCGTCGCAACCCGCCGCTACGAAGGTGACAAAGTAGTGTTGCCGGTTCGAGCGCCAACGACGTCGGCTGGTTGACAAAATACAGCGTCGCGGACATCAGGAGGGGGTTGCTGGCACATTAAACTGGCCCGGCGCTGAGTTGTTGTTCAGGCCGGCACTTCGTCTCGCTCAATTTGCTTCGAGATCCAGATGCCACGCCGATATACGGGTGACGTCGGCAGTACCATGGCCGCCTGCGCGGGCCCTGCTATGGGGGAGGGCCTGGTCGGCGGCGGTCACGGTCAACTCCGGCTCTCCGCCGAACGCCGACCCAAACGCTAGTCGGGAGCCGATCCGGGACGTGATCCGTGGGACGCGAGGTCGAAACCACAAGCCCCAAAAGGGGTCAAATCGCTGTACTCAAATCGGTGAAGAACCTCAAAAGGACTGTCCGATTCCAGTCGTCCTGCTCGGTGAGCGCCACTTCCGGAGGACGGTGGCGGAGTTCGTCGCTCACTACCATCACGAAGGCCGGCACCAAGGATGCGGCAATGTGATCCTGCGGCCGCAAGGAACTAACATGGCTCTTGGTCGCGTTCGCCGGCACCCGCCGGCTCGGCTGCTTGCTCAACTACCACTCACGGGTCGCGTGAATCTCGCCGGAGTTCTGGGACATTATGGCCTTCGGCGCAGAGTAGCAGATGAGCAGTGGAGATAAGATGCCATCAGATCCCCGCAATCCGCTCGAGCTCTCGCATCACCGACCTCCACGGCACTCGTCGGCATCTCCTCCATCCCGTTCGCGTCGCCGCAACCTCCGAGCGCGAGGCCATCGAGCAGGGCAGTCTTGCCCCTCCCGTTGATGCCGGCGACCACTGTGACGCGGTCCGCGAAGCGAAGAGGTCCGGACCTGGGCATCGTCTGTGAGGCGCACGCCGCCCCCCACCCGGGCGGGCTCGTCCGAAGCGAAAATCGGCAGGTGGCCAGAAATCTGGAGCCCAGGCCTGAGCCGCGCCGAGGGCGACGCGTACGTCAACCAGTCATCATTCGCATCGCAGCGCCGTCACGGGATCCACCCGGGACGCCCGGAACGCCGGGATGCCGGCTGCGGCCACGACGACCGTGAGCAGCAGGACGGCCGCAGCGCCAAGGGCGCCGGGTTCGGTCGCGCTCACTTCGAACAGCAACGATACGAGCACGCGCGACAGCGCGAAGGCCGCCACGGCGCCGCACGCCAGGCCGACCGTCGCGAGTCGCACGGCCGTCCACAACACCATGGCCACCACTCGGGTCCTGGCGGCCCCAAGGGCGATTCGGATGCCGATTTCGCGCCTTCGTTGCGTGACCGCGTACGCGACCATCCCGTAGATGCCGATGGCAGCGAGGACGAGCGCCGTCAGGCCGAAGATGACCAGCAGGGACATGCCCAGTCGCGGTCTGGCCATCTCTGCGTCCACCACCTGTTGCATGGTTCGCACGTTGGACAGGGCGAGCTTCTTGTCAATCGTCGCGACGGCGTGGCGCACCGCCGCCACGAGCGTGAGCGGGTCGAGGCGAGTGCGAACCACGAGCGTCATCGACGCCCAGGCGTCCTGGGCGTGGGGGACGTAGACGTTCTTGTTGGAGCCGCTGGCCAGGCTCTCGTTGCGAACGTCGCCGGCTACACCCACAATCTCCCGGTAGAGATTTTCATCTCGCCAGGAACGGATACGTTTGCCAATGGCCTTCCCGTCCGGGAACATGGCCTGCGCCATGGATTGGCTGACGATGATCACCGGCGTGGAGGTTGCGGCGTCGTGCGGCGTGAACGCCCGACCGTCGATGATGGGAATACCCAACGTCCGAAAGCTGTCCGGTTGGACGACGGCCCAGTAGGCCTGTGCGTCGACGGAAGCCGGAGGCTCGGGTTGGCCCTCCCGGAGGAACACACGCCCGAGATAGACGCCGCCGCCGCCGATGGGTAACGCACTGGTGGCCGAGGCGTCCGTCACGCCAGGTACGCCACGGATGGCCATCGTCACCCGGTTCAACGCATCGGCGACAAGCGGCTCGGTGGCGTACCGCGTCGTCGGGAGCGTGACCTCCATGGTCAACAGGCCGTCCTTCACCATCCCGGGCTCGACGCGGCCCAACTGGCTGACGCTTCGGATCAGGAGTCCGGCGCCTGTGAGCAGCACGATCGCCAGGGCGAGTTCACTGACGACAAGGGCGCCGCGCAGGCGGCTGGCGTGCAGGCTTCCGGAGAGCGTGCGGCCCGCGTGCTGGAACGACTGTGCCGGTGCCACACGCGAAGCGTAGAAGGCAGGCGCGAGCCCGGCCAGGACCGTGGTGACCAGACACAGGCCAAGTGAGAAGGCGAGCACACGGACATCGATCTGCGCCAGCTCGATTCGTGGCAGATCCGGCGGCGCGAGGTGGACCAGAACCTTCAGTCCCCAGTAGGCGACGAAGACACCGGCGACGCCTCCCATGGCGGATAACAAGGCACTCTCCGTGATGAACTGCGCCGCGATGCGCCGGCGCCCGGCGCCGAGGGCGGCACGAACGGCAATCTCACGCTGTCGGGCGAGACCGCGAGCCAGCAGGAGGTTCGCTACGTTGACACAGGCGATGACCAGCACCAGCAGGGCGGCCCCGAGGATGACCCATAACGTCCGGCGCAGAGAGAGCCCGACGATGTACGCGTCGAGCGTATGGAGCTTCCAGCCTGTGTTGACCCGGTTCTCGTCACGTTCGGCAATGGCCGTGGCCATGACGGTCAGCTTCGACTGGGCCTGCTCAACGGACACGCCGGGTCTGAGCCGGGCCACGGCCATGAAGGCATGATTGTCGCGGCGCATGATGCCCGCATCAGGCTGTCCGCCCAGGCCCAGAGGCCGGATCAGCTCGACGTCGCTGGGCCAGACCGTATCAGGCCGCGTGACGCCGATGACGGTGGCCGGCACGCTATAGAGTTCGATGACCGTGCCAACAATGTGCGGATCGCTGCCGAACCGCCGGGCCCAGAGTCTGTGGGACAGGATGACCACGTGTGGGGCGTTCGGCAGGTTGTCCTGCGCCGTCAGGAAGCGGCCCAGGAGGGGGGACGAACCCAGTGCGGCAAAGTACGCCTCGTCGGTGCGGATGGCGGGGACACGTTCCGGCTCCGCGCCGTCCGTGATGTCGACGTTCCTCGAATAATAGGGTGCGACCGCCTCGAAGAGGCCACGTTCGGCCTTCCAGTCCATGACGTCGGCGTAGGCCACCGGCCCCCGGTCGGTCGCCATCCGCGTGAAGATGGTGGACGGCACGACGAGGCGGTCAGGCGCGGGATAGGGCGGCGGCGTCAGCAGTACGGCCTGCACCAGGCTGAAAATCGCGGTGGTGGCGCCGATGCCGAGGGTCAGGGTGAGTCCGGCAACGGCGGTCCATCCGGGACTTTGCCGCATCAGGCGTGCGCCGTGCCGCAGATCCTGGCCGAAGGTCTGAATCCAGGGGAACGTCCGCATCTCGGTGCAGGTTTCTCGCAGGGCCGTGACGTTGCCAAACTGGCGGGCCGCGGCGTTGCGGGCGTCCTTGGGCGTCAGGCCGTCTCGAATGAACTTGTCCGTGAGCAGGCTGATGTGGGCGTCGAGTTCTTCATCGAGCTCCCGCGCTGCCCGCCGGCTGGCGAAGAGGCTCTGGACCTTGGCTATGAAAGCGGTCAGACGTGCCCTCACACATCACCTCCGGGTGTCAGCTCCAGCAAACGGGTGATGACGCCGGCCACACGTTCCCAGTTCTCGGTTTCGGCGACGAGCTGCTGTCGGCCTTGTCTGGTGATCGAATAGAACCTGGCCTTCCGGTTGTTCTCGGACGTGCCCCAGGCGGACGTGATCCAGTCTTGTTGTTGCAGACGGATGAGGGAGGTGTAGACCGTGCCTTCGTTCAGGCGGAGCACGTCTTCGCTGACCTGTTCGATCCGGCGGGCGATGCCATAGCCGTGCAGGGGACCCATGGCTTCGAGGGTCTTGAGGACCATGAGGTCGAGGGTTCCCTGGAGGACGTCTGATTTCTTGAGATCCGGTGTTCCTTTGGACATTACATAGAAGCTACCGCGGACTCCTTTGGGATGTCAACAGGTCGACGCGACAGCGAGCCGGGGAGTTGCATTACGGCATGCGCGCCCACCCTCGGCGGCGCGTCCTCTGTATGGCGCCTTCTGCGAACCCCGCCGCCAGGCACCCGCACGTCAAGAAGTCGCGAAACTCCCGCCTCC
>CAYHCW010000112.1:0-2020 GCA_964355025.1 uncultured Gemmatimonas sp.
CCGCGGCAGGTCCGAGGACGACTTCGATGCGCTCGATGTCCTCGTTGGACGTCGGTGCCATGTACGAGATGTTGACGCGGAGCGACGGCACGAAGTTGAAGCGGTTGTCCGTCAGCGTCAGCAGCGAGCCCGAAAAGATGTTGTTGAAGCCGCGGGCCACCACGTTGGTCTGCACGATGCCGCCGCTGGTGATGTCGATGCCCGGCACGTTGCGCAGCTGTTCCGTCGGCGTCGCGGTGACGTTCTCGTTGATGCTCTGCTGGCCGACGACGCTGATGGCGGCTGGCGCCTTGTTCAGCTTCTCCTCCGTGGCGATGCCGGTGATGGCCACGGTGTTCAGCATCGTGGCCGCCTCGGAGAGCGAGACGTTGACCGTCACGGCGGCGCTGGCGACCGCAATGTCCTCCATGCGGCGCGGCTTGAACCCGATGCGCGTCACCTTCAGGGCGTAGCTGCCGGCCTTGAGGTTGGCGATGCGGTAGGTGCCGTCCTCGCCCGACTGAACGACGCCAACGGTCCGCATGCCCTCAACCGCCTGTACCGTCGCATTGGCGATGGCCTGTCCACCAGCGTCGGTCACCTTGCCGCTGATGCGTCCTCCCTGCGCCGTGGCGGTTCCAGCCGCGGCGGCGAACCCGACTGCCGCGAGCAACCAGCCGACGAAACGTCTTGCCATTGTAGCACCTCTGTGGAGAATGGGTCTGCAATCCTGCTGGCTGAGCCCGCGCCGGGAGCGCCGCAGGGAAAACTGCACATCTGTGTCGGCTAAAACTTTGGCCCCGCACCCCCAAACGTCAATAAGGACCGCCGGACGAGTTTTCGACCGGCGGACCGACTCGTGACGCACAATCGGCCGACACGGTGGCCGGGCGATTGACGATCAGCGAGAGGCGAAGTTACTAGGAGCCACGGGGCGTGGCCGAGGAGTCTTTCAGGACGCGGCGCACCGTGCGGAGCTTGAGGGACGATCCCGGCGACGGCAGGACAGTCTCGATGACGCGGCGCTGGCCGGTGCTGGCGTGGATCATCCTCCCTTCACCGACGTAGATCCCGACGTGCGAAATGCGGGTGCTCCTGGCTCGGCCGAACATGAGCAGGTCACCCGGGCGCAGCGACGACGAGTCGGCCGTCACGGGCTCCCCCTCGCGTGCGATCCGTGCGGCGTTGTGCGGCAGGTCAACGCCGAAGGCGTCGAGCACATACTTCACCAGTCCGCTGCAGTCAAAACCGCGCTCGGGTGACGAGGCGGCGTATCGATAGCGCTTGCCCAGCTGCTCGCGTGCCCGTGCCACCAGCGAATCGGACGGCGCCATGCGCCTGGCGAAAGGGCCGTCCGGGTTGGCGCCGCGTGCCCTGAGCGCGGCCAGCGGCCCGGAGTCCTGGGCCGCCGCCGCGGGAGCGGTGGCGGCAAGGAGCGCGAGGGCGACGAGAAGGCGGACCGGACGGTGCATGAGGACCCGAAAGTTAGTCCGCGGGCACGCCCGGTGGAACCGGAGGAGGACTGGGGTCACGGGCACCCCGCACCCCGCACTCCTCACCGGCGCTTAGCCGCGGAATACCACCCCGGACTGCCCCGTTTCCGTGATCTCAACCGCGCTGAGTGTCGGCAGCGCCGCCTTGAGGGAGTGCCAGATCCACGTCGCAAGATGTTCACTCGTCGGGTTCTCAAGGCCGGGGACGTCGTTGAGGAACCGATGATCCAGCGCCTCGTGCACCGGCGCAAAGGCGCGCTGCACGTCGGCAAAGTCGATCACGAAGCCGGTCTGCGGATGCACCGCTCCCGACACCGTGAGGCGCACGCGAAACGTGTGACCGTGCACGCGCGCGCACGGATGCTCTGCCGGGACGCCGGTCAGGCGCCGGCCAGCGGCGATGATGTACTCACAATAGGCGTCCATGGGCACGGTGCGGGGGAGTGTTCAGCGAAGGCCGAGCGACTTGTGCGTCTGCACGCTCAGGCGCCACTGCGGGTGCGCGAGGCAGTAGGCCAGGGCCAGCTGCGTGTTCTCGTCGCGGGCCG
>CAYHCW010000112.1:2120-7793 GCA_964355025.1 uncultured Gemmatimonas sp.
TCGCTGAGTCCCGCCTGCTCGAACCCCCGCAGCCGCAGCGTGCACGCATCGCAGTGCCCGCACGCCGCACCATCCGGCGCGGGGTCGTAGCAGCTGGTCGTCATCGCAAAGTCCACGCCCAGCTGCGCGCCCATCTGTACGATCTCGCGCTTGGTCATTTGCATCAGTGGCGTGTGGACTGTCAGTCGTGCCGTTCCCTCCACGCCGGCGCGCGTGGCGAGATTGGCCATCGCCTCGAACGACGCGATGAACTCCGGACGGCAGTCGGGATACCCGCTGTAGTCGAGCGCATTCACCCCGATCAGCACGTCGAGCGCACCGAGCACCTCGGCCCACGCCATCGCGAACGACAGGAAGATGGTGTTGCGCGCCGGCACGTAGGTGATGGGAATGCCCGTGGCCATCGCTTGCGCGTCGCGATCCTTGGGCACGGCGGCGTCGCTGGTGAGCGCCGAGCCGCCGAACTGCCGCAGGTCGAAGTCGCACACCACGTGCTGCGCCACCTTCCAGTGCGCCGCGAGTGTGCGCGCGCGGTCAATCTCGAGCAGGTGCCGCTGGCCGTACCGGAACGACAGCGCGTGCACCGCGTATCCGGCGTGGGTGGCCCACGCCAGCAGCGTCGTCGAATCGAGCCCGCCGCTCAGCAGCAGCACGGCCTTGGTGCCGGTGGGCACGGTGGAGGCAGGATGATCGGTCACAGCGTGCAAGCTAAGGCAACCGCGGGGCGCCCGACATCTCGGGCGCCCCGCAGCTGCCGACTTTCGCGCGGACTAACTCCTCGTGCTCAGCCCGGCGACGATCTCCTTGAGGTGCAGCGAGCTCTCCAGCAGCGCCGCCGCCGCCGACTGCATTTCCTCGCTCGACGCGCTCTGCTCCTCGGTGGACGCGCTCACCTGCTCAGCGGCCGCTGCATGCCCCTCCGCCGTCCGCGCGGCCTGCGAGATGCCCGAGGCCGCCTCCTGCACCGCCGACAGGTTCGCCTCGGCCGCTTCGCTGACGAGGCTCGCGGCCTGCAACGCGCGCTCCGCGGCAAAGACGATGGTCGCCAGCGAATCGTCGAGGTCGCGCGAGAGGTTCTCAATCTCGCCCACCTGCGTCGCGCCTGCCTGCATGGCCCTGGTGGTGCTGCCCACCTTGGACGTGACCACGGCAGTGAGCTGCACGATGTCGTCGGCGGCCTGCTGCGCCTGTTCGGCCAGTTTGCGCACCTCGTCGGCCACCACGGCGAAGCCGCGCCCCGCCGACCCCGCGCGCGCCGCCTCGATGGCCGCGTTGAGCGCAAGCAGGTTGGTCTGTTCGGCAATGCGACTGACCACGCTCACGAACCGGTTGATCGAGTCGGCCGTCGCATTGAGCTCCACCACTTCCTTGGCCGCGCGCTCCACCGAGTGGCGCACCTCCAGCAGGATACCCACCGACCGCTCCACTTCGGCACGCTTCTCGCGCGCCGCCTCGTCGATCTCGCTGGCGAGACTCCGGACCTCGGCAGCCCCCTCGCGCACCGCGCTCGCGCGCTCGCGGATGTTGGTGAGCGCGTTGTCGACCCGCTGCAGTTCCAGCACCTGCAGTTCAGCGCCCTCAGTCACCTCACCCATCGCCGTCGCCGTCTGGGTGGCGGCCAGCGACACCTGCTCCGCAGCCGACGCCAGCTCGTGGGCCGACGTCGACACCGCTTCGGCGGTGGTGTTGGCGCCGGCGGCCAGCCGGGCCAGCGAGGCCGCCGTAACGTTCATGGCGTCGGCGAGGTCGCGGAACTCGCCCGGCAACTCCGCGGCCGTGCGGACGTCCAGGCGTCCCTGGCTGATGGCCTGCGCGTGCGACACCAGATACTGCAGGGGCTGCGTAATGCCGTGCACGGTGCTGACCACGACAATGACACCAATGGTGATGGCGCCGAAGATGACGGCCAGCAGGATGTTGCGCCGGCGACCGCTCTCGAGGCGCAGCACGCTGCCGGCCTCGGTCATCTGCTGCGCCCGCTGGAGACTGAGGCGTCGGATGTCATTCAGCAGCGCCGTCTCGAGGGGATGCGTGCGGTCGGCCACCTCGGCCGCCTCGGCGCCGCGCCCAAGGTCGCGCAGGCGCGCCGCCAGCGCAAAGTCCACCTCGATCTCCGACAGGCGCGCATCGATCTGCGCCAGCAGCGCGACTTCCTGCGCGCTCAGCCGTGCGCCCATGTTGAGTATTCGCTGGGCGTCGTGGGCGGCGGCACCGAGCCGTGCAAACGCGCGCCGCACCGCGGTGTCGCCGTGCTCGACGTACAGCCGCCCGCTGGATATTTCCTCGGCAATGCTGCTCATGAGCGCGGCCGACAGCTCCGATTCCGTGTGCTGCGCAAACAGCTCCTGGTCGACGGCGACGCCGAGCGACTTGATGGTGTAGTTGCCGACCGCACCCGCGACGACCAGCAGGGCGACGATGAAGCCGAAGCCGAACAGCAGGCGGCTGCGAATGGAGCCGAATTGAAACGACGCATCGGCGCGGCTCATCGCGACTTCTCCACGATCAGCCTGCCGTTCTGCGCCCTCGTCAGCACCATGCCCTTGCCGATGGGATCGCCGTCGGCGCGGAAGCGGATCGGGCCTGACGCCCCCGGCACCGCTGAGCGCTCGTCGAGGGCGTGCAGCCACCGGCGAATGGCGCCGCGGTCGGCGCCGGCCGCGCCGATGGCGCGCGCGAGCGTGATGGTCGCGTCGTAGCCCAGCGCGGCGTTGCCGTCGGGATCCACATTGAACCGGGTCCGAAACGCCTCGACGAACTTCCGGGCTTCCGGCCGCGGGTCCTCCGCCGTGAACGGCGCACCGATGAGTGCCCCCTCCGAGGCGGTGGTGTCGTCGACGACGAGCGTCCAGCCGTCGCCGCCAACGAACTGCGTCCGGAGCTGCTGCCGTCGAGCCTCGCGAAGGATCACCAATCCCGACCCTTCGGTGCCGGCGACGAGCACCACGTCGGGCTGCGCTTTCTTGAAGTACGCAATGAAGGGTTCAGCGTCCGAGATGCCGCCGCCAATGGGGTCATCAGAGATAAGTTGTCCCTTGAACGCCGAGCGGAAGCTGGCCGCCAGCCCGCGGCCGTACCCGTCGTTCTCGTACAGGATGGCGGCGCGCTTCAGCCCGAGCGCGGCCACCGCATTGGCGAGCTGCACGCCGTTTGCCGAATCGCTGGAGCTGACGCGAAACGTCCAGGGCGAGATGCCGGTCAGCGCGGGATTGGTGGCCGTCGTGGCGATGGCCACGAGGTTGCCGTCGTACACGCGCGCAGCGGCCAGCATGGCGCCCGACGTGACGTGCCCGACGACGCCGAGCACCGCCGGGTTGTCCACGAACTGCTTGGCGATGCGCGCGGCCACGACGCCGCTTCCACTGTCATCCTCGAATTGGATCTCGAGCTTTTTCCCCTTGATGCCGCCGGCGGCATTGATCTCGTCGCGGGCGAGCTCGATGCCGCGCCGGTTCGCGAGGCCGTAACCCTGCGTCCACGGACCCGCGGAACCGAGCAAATATGACGCACCCGACTTGCCCGACAGACAGCCGAGCATGACGACGGAACAGACTGCGACGAGACGCCTCACGACGCTCCCTTGGGGAACGGGCACTTGAAGGCAGGCCGGTGACGGCCTGAGTGTTTAGTAATGTGACGCTCTGTGCGACGGGGCGAAACCTCCGGACGCATCCTGAGAGCTTCGGCAGGCGGCGACCGGCCTTTACTGCTGCGCCGATGCCGGCTGCTGCTGCGTCAAGCAGTGGAGTGTTCCGAGTCCCCACACCAGGTCGAGCGCGTGGATTCCCACCACCTGACGGCCCGGCATCAGCTCGGCGAGCGTGTTGAGCGCGACGCGGTCGTTGGGGTCATTGAACGTCGGTACCAGCACCACGGTGTTGGCGATGTAGAAGTTCGCGTAGCTTGCCGGCAGGCGCTGCCCTTCCATCATGACGGTTCGCGGAAACGGCAGCGTGACCACGCGCAGTTCGTGACCCCGGGCGTCGCGGCTCCTGCGGAGGCGGTGCAGGTTGTCGAGCGACCGCGCGTGGTTGTCGTCGGCGGGGTCGGCTTCGTGCGCGAGCACCACGACGCCCGGAGCCACGAAGCGCGCGATGTCGTCCACGTGCCCGTGCGTGTCGTCACCCACGCATCCCTCGCCCAGCCAGACGGTATGCGGGCAGCCAAGCTCACGCGCGAAGATCTGCTCATAGTCGGCGCGCCCCAGGCCGGGGTTGCGATCCTGCACGCCCGACAGCAGCCACTCTTCGGTGACGAGCATCGTGCCGAGGCCGTCGGTTTCGATTCCGCCGCCCTCGAGCACCACGCGCCCCTTGCCGTCGGGGCGCGACGGCACGTGTCGGGGGACGCGCGTCTCGGCCGACACGAACTCCCCGATCTTCTCGTCCAACGTGTAGTTGTCGTACTTGGCCCAGGCATTGAAGCCCCAGTCACACCATTCGAGCTCGCCGGCTTCGTTCAGCACGCCGGTGGGAGCGCTGTCGCGCAACCACACCCGATCGTTCGGCACGACATGCAAGCGCACCCGACTGCTGACGTGGTGCGCTGCCAGGCAGGCCTCGGCATCCTCGCGCACCGATTCGTCGTGGCAGAGGATCTCCACCAGCTCCGACTGCGCGAGCACGCGCGCGATCTCGGCGTAGACCCACGGAATCGGCTCGAACTTGCCCGGCCAGTCGGGTTCATGATGCGGCCAGGCGATCCAGGTGGCGGCGTGGCGTTCCCACTCGGCAGGGAAGCGGTTCATTCCGCGCCGATCCACCGGCTCAGTATTGGTCCGTATGCGTCCACGCGCCGGTCGCGCAGGAACGGCCAGTTGCGGCGTGTCTCCTCGATCAGCTTTGGGTCGCACGTGGCCAGCAGGATGGTCTCGTCCGAACCGGCCTCGGCGAGCGGCCGGCCGAATGGATCGCAGACGAACGAGTGGCCGAAGAACTCGATGCCGTTGGTGCCCGACTCCGGTTCGAACCCCGTGCGGTTGGGCGCGGCCACGAAGACGCCGTTGGCAATGGCGTGCGCGCGCTGCGCCGTGCGCCACGCGTTCACTTGTGCCTCGCCCCACTCCGCCTTCTCGGCGGGGTGCCAACCGATGGCGGTGGGATACAACAGGATGTCGGCGCCGAGCAGCGACGTGATGCGCGCGGCCTCCGGATACCACTGGTCCCAGCAGATCAGCACGCCGATGGTGGCGTACCGCGTCTTCCACACCATGAAGCCGCCCGCCTCGCCCGACGGTCCGCGGCAGCCGGCCGGTTGCACCGCGTGCGACGACTCGCCGGGCGAGAAATAGTACTTCTCCTCGAACAGCGGGTCGTGCGGAATGTGCATCTTGCGATAGGCACCCAGCACCGTGCCGTCGGCGTCGATGACGACCGCCGAGTTGCGATAGACTCCCGGCGCCTGCTTCTCGTACAGCGGCACCACGAGCACGACTTCCAGTTCGGCGGCGAGCGCGCTCAGCCGGTCCACGGTGGGGCCGGGAATCGGCTCCGCCATGTCGAACCGCTCGAGGTCGAGTTTCTTGCAGAAATACGGCGCGTCGAAGAGTTCCTTGAGGCAAATCACGTGCGCGCCGCGGTGATGCGCTGCGCGGATGGCGACGATCGTCTGTTCGAGCGTCTCGGCCCTGGTGGCGGCGACGCCATCCTGGATGAGGGCGACGGTAAACGGGGC
>CAYHCW010000113.1:0-7786 GCA_964355025.1 uncultured Gemmatimonas sp.
ACCGCGTGACCCGTGCCCCAGGGCTTCTCCCGGCCCGCCGGCACCGTGAAGCCGTGGACCATGGACGCGAGCACCGCCATGTACATGAAGTACGACGTGTTCACGATCTTCCACGGCGAACTGAAGCCCGGGTCCACCAGCAGGTGGTGGGCCGATGCCATGGAGATGAACATGATGTACAGCACGAACGCCGAGCGGCTCACCTTCTCGTTGAGCACCACGGCGCCCACCGTCAGCGCGCCCAGCATGTACCAGACCGACACCATGGCCGCGACGTTGATCTGCTGCGACGAATGGCCGAGGGCCCACCAGAGCAGTCGGTAGACCTCGGGGTCCACCGGCGGCGTCCATCCCATGGCCCACGTGAAGGTGGGGATGTACACCATGGCGCCGTGCACCAGCGTGATGACGGAGATGATGGCGGCGGTCATCGCGCCGTAGACGACGAGGGGCAGCGATCCGGTGTAGGTCTTCTCGCGCTTGGCGATCACCAGCGAGGCGAAGAACTGCCCGGTGACGCCGAGTGCGCCGACGGCGAAGAAGATGATGCCGAGGTAGTACGCCGGATGGGCCTTGAGCGGAGGGTACGACGTGAAGAGCACGTCCGCGCGCCCGCTCCATTGGGCCCACTGGACGATCGCCGACCCCACGAGCATCAGCCCGAAGTTGAACCAGCCGAACTTCGGCGCGGCGGGCCGGGCGTCAATCAACACGGTGCTGGCGAACCAGAGCACCGCCATCTCGAAGTAGATGATGAAGAAGATGAGCATGTTCATGCCGTGCACGCCCAGGATGCGGTAGTACCAGACCGCGGGGAGCAGGTGCACGGCCTGCCAGCGCGTGAGCGCCAGCAGCAGCGCGGCGACGGCGCCGATGAGTAGCGCGACGACGGCGACGACCGCGTTGGCCCTCGTCAGCAGCTCGGCCTGCCGGTCGATGCGGTGCCCGGTGGCGGGGCAGGTGCGCGACGGCGTTGTGGCGAGGGCGGTCATTCGGCACCTCCGTTCTTCAGACGGGCTGCGGCGTTGTCGGCTACCGGTTTGCCCGCGTCGTCAACGACGATGACACGGCCGACCATGGTGTGGTGACCGATGCCGCAGAACTCGTTGCAGATGATGCGGAAGTCGCCGGCGGCGGTGGGTGTCACGCGCAGGCCGTAGTCATAGCCGGGGACGACCTGGAAATTGACGCTGAGCGGGAAGAGCGAGAAGCCGTGGTTCACGTCGAGGGCCGAGAGGTGCAGCGTGTATTCCTTGCCCTGCTGCAGCTGCAGGATGGGATACCACTGGAACGTCAGGCCAACCAGATAGACGTCGGCGCCCGGCGGCGGCGCGGCGATGGGCACCCCGCGGTCGTCGCCGATCTTGTACTGGGCGGCGAAGGCGACGGTGCGCGCGTAAAAGGCCTTGGGGTCGACGCGGCGCCGGACGCCTGAGGGGTTCTGGCCGCCGCGATAATGCCAGAGCGGCATCATGGCGAAGAGCACGAGGCACCACGCGAAGGCGATGCCGACCCAGACGCGTTCTGCCTTGTGGGCGGGCTTCCACCAGATACCGGGCACCGGGTCGAGGCCGGTGTGCACTTTGGTGAGCATCAGTGAGGCCTCAAGGAAGGGTGGCTGCTGGCATGGTGTAGAGCTCCCACAGTCCCCAGCCCGTGTACACGACGAACATGATCACGAGGCCGAGCGCGAGGAGCAGGAACATGTTGTCGAAGAGGCGCTGACCGAGCGGGATGGCTTCGGCAGCGGGGCCTTCGGTGCGGGCAGTGGGATCCATGCAGGACGCTCCGGCGGTGGGGGGAGGAGAGTACGGCGTGCTATCGGGGACGACGTGCGGTGGATTTCTTGGCGGCAGTGCGCTTCTTGGGGCTGGTTGTCTTCTTCCCGGCGCGCGGCGTGCTGTTGTCGGCCAGCAGTTGCGCGGCTGAAGTCTTCTCGAAGAACTCGACGACGCCGTCGGCCACGTGCCGCCAGCGGTTGTGGGCGGCGCAGGGATTGGCGCCGCCGCAGTTGGGGCGCCCCATGAGGCAGCGGGTCTGCTGCGACGGGAGGAACGGGGCGACGATGCGGGCTACCGAGAGCGCGCTGGGCGCGTCGACGAGCTGGAATCCGCCATTGGGGCCGCGCACCGAGCGCAGCACGCCGGCGCGCACCAGCTGGTGGAGCGTCTTGGACAGGTAGTTGCGTGGCGCATCGAGCGCGTCGGCGATGTCGTCGACGCGGACGGGAGCGTTCGTGCCGTGCTCGGTGATGTAGAGGACGGCGCGAACGGCGTGCTGCGCGGTGCTTCCCAGCCACATCCTGACAATTCCGGAAAGAGTAGTAGCTAAGATCATGACGATATGATAAATATTGCGCAAGGGATGAAATGACCAGACTTCGCCGCCTCCGGATCGCCCGCGCCGCTCTCGCCGTCCTCGACGGGGCGGCCAACCGGCTGTATGGCTGGCGGTGGAACCCGCTGTACCAGTCGGGTACGGTGGCCGTGCTCATGCTGCTCGTCCTGCTCGCCACCGGGCTGTATCTGGTGTTCGTCTATCGCCTTGGCGCGCCCTACGCCTCGATGGTGCGCATTGACGGCGACATCTGGCTGGGACGCTGGCTGCGGACGCTGCATCGGTATGCCTCCGACGCGTTCGTGATCAGCGCCGTCGTACACGCGTGGCGCATGCTCGCCCAGCGGCGCAGCTGGGGGCCACGCACGCTGGCGTGGGTGTCGGGCGGCGCCCTGCTGGCTGCCGGCCTGGTGGAGGCGTGGACGGGGTTCGTGATGATGTGGGACAGCTTTGGCGAACGTCTGGCGCGCGAGGGTGCCAGGCTGCTTGACACGCTGCCGCTCTTCTCTGAGCCGCTCAGCCGGATCTTCGCGGGCGAATCGGCAGTGCCCAGCGCGTTCTTCTTCGTCAACCTCTTCGTGCACATCGGGCTGCCGCTGGGGCTCGGCGTCGGGTTCTGGTTGCACGTCTCCAAGCTGGCGCGCCCCATCCTGGTGCCGCCGCGCGTGCTTTCGTGGACGATCGTGGCGGCGCTCACCGTCGCGTCGATCCTGTGGCCGGCGCCTCTGGGACGCGCGGCCGATCCGCTCCGTCTGGCGGTCAGCACGCCCATCAACCTGCCGACCGCGTGGTGGCTGCCGTGGTCGGAGCAGTTGCCGCCGCTCGCCGTGTTCGGTCTCGTCGCGGTGGGCGGGCTGATCATCCTGTTCGTCCCGGTCATCACGGCGCGCGCGCGCACCGGCCAGCTGGCGGCCAGCGTCGTCGACCCGCGGTTGTGCACGGGCTGCAATCAGTGTCCGCAGGACTGTCCGTGGGAAGCCATCACGATGGTGGCGCGCACCGACGATCGGCCGACGCTCGTGGCGCTGGTCGACCCATCGCTCTGCGTGAGCTGCGGCATCTGCGCGGGGTCGTGCGCGCCGATGGGCGTGGGACCGCTGGGCGTCAGCGGCCGCGATCAGCTGGAGGCGCTGCGCGCGGTCACGCTGCCGCAGCTCCAGCGGGCGACCAGCGCGCCGGCTGTGGTGTTCTGCTGTGCGGAAGCACCGGCGTCGCACCGCGCGGCCCTGCGCACGCGAGGGGCCGTAGTGCGCGAGGTGCGCTGCGCCGGCAACCTGCACTCGTCGGCGGTGGAACTGGCGCTGCGGGGCGGCGCATCCGCAGTGCTCGTGTTCACCTGCCCGCCGCGCGACTGCGCGGGGCGCGAGGGCCCAAAATGGCTGGGTGAGCGCCTCTTCAATGAGCGCGAGGCCGAGCTGCAGTCGCGCGTCGACCGGCGTCGCGTGGGCGTCGGGACCATGGCGGTGGGCGACCTGCGCGGTACGCTGGCGTGCTTCGACCAACTGGTGCGCGACGTGGCGGCGCTGGCCCCGGCCGTCGCGGCGATCGACCTCGAGGTCGCCCTGGCGTGCGAACCCGTGCCGGACGCGCGAGGTGCCGAATGATCGCCGTACGCACAATGGCGCGCGGGGCGCTCGCGATTGTCGCGACGGCGCTCGGTCTGGCGGTGCTCGCCGCATCTTCGGCGATCAGCCTGCCGTGGCACGGCCCCGGCACGGCGGCGCTCCGCCTGTCGTGGAGCGCGCGGCCAGAGCGCATCGAGGTCTGCCGCGCATTGTCCGCCGCAGAGGTCGAGGCGCGCAACGAGCACATGCGCCAGCGTGTGGAATGCGAGGGACAATCGGCCACGTACGCGCTGCGCGTCCGCGTGGATGGCGCGCTGCTCGGCGATGACGTGGTGCGCGGAGGCGGCCTGAGAAATGACCGCCCCCTGCACCTGCTACGGACGTTCACGTTTGCGCCCGGCGTGCGGCGCGTCCAACTGGAGTTTGCGCGGCGCGAGCGTGCCGGCGGAGATACGGCAAGCGGGGGGGCAGTGGTTGCGCCCGAAGCGGACACCGGCATCTTTGCGGGGCGCGCGGCGCGCGAGGCGAGCGAGCGGGGGCGGCGCACGCGTGCCGCCGTGCCGCCGCTCCTGACCCTCGACACCGTGCTCACCTTTGCGCCGCAGCAGGTGATTCTCGTGACCTTCGATCCCGACCAGCGCCGACTAGTGGTGAAAGCCGAACCGTCGGCTCGACGCCAGCCGTGAGCGCGGCTCGCCGACCGGTCAGCGCGGCGCGCTGCGCCGTGTTGCGGCCCATCCGCAACCGGTACGGCGCCGCCGACACCGCGATCAAGCGCGCGCTGCTTGCCGCGATCGGCACGCGCGGGATCGGGACCCGCAGCTGGACGGCGTTGAACGCGGTGCACGAGGACCTGTTGTTCCTGCGCGCGTTCCCCGACTCGGGGGATGTGTTCGTGCTGGCGGGTCTGGCGCTGCGTCGCGTCGAGCCGGCGCTGCGACGGCTCTCCCGGGCGCAGCGTGCATTGGCCGACGACAGCGGGGTGGCCGGCAGCACGACGCACTACGCGCATCCGTATCCGATCGCGCGGTGGCTGGCCGAGCATTCGCCGCGTACTGCCGACATCGACTGGACGGCGCTCGACGACACGGAGCGGCTCGATGGACTGCTGCGGCACGGCCTGCAACGCGGTGAGGAAGACGGGTTTGATGGCGGCGCGCTGAGCACGCGCGAGTGGATGGCGCTCGTGCGCGGCGGCACGCCGGCGGGCAGTGGCGAGGGCGCGCTGGCCTGGCTGTTGGCGAGCGCCCGTCGAGCCGGAGTTGCTCCCGCGGTGTTTGGCAGGGAGTACGACCTGACTCAACTGCCCGTGCGCTGGTCGCTCACCGGATCGCCGTGGTCGGTGACCCGCAACGCGTTGTCGGTGCCAGACGTCGCGGTGCGTACATCCATGCGTCGCCCGGGCGCGAACCCCGCCGCTGAAATCGTGCGCCCACTGCACGACGTCGCGCTGCTCTCGCCGCGCGACGGCGCACGCGTGATTGACGTGGCCCGCGCGTCGCTGGCCGCGCGTTGCCGAGAGACGTTCTCCTTCAACTGCGCCAATCCAGCCGAAGTCTGGATGGTGCCGCTGGGCGAGGGCGTGTCGGTGGCCGTCATCGGCGTGGTGCCGGCTGATCGCCTGAGCCTCGAAGCCAACTACGGCTACCTGCTGCTCTCCAATGGAGTGCCCATTGGGTATGGCGGTGTGACGCCGCTGCTGCACCAGGCCAACACGGGGATCAACATCTTCGATCCCTTCCGAGGGTCGGAGGCGGCGTACCTCTGGACGCAGATGCTGCGGGCCTTTCACTCCCTTTTTGGCGTGACGCGCTTCGTGGTGAACGCCATTCAGTTCGGTGAAGGCAACGAAGAGGCGATCGCCAGCGGCGCGTACTGGTTCTACTGGCGTCTGGGGTTTCGGCCGCTGTCGCCGGCGTTGCGGCGGTATGCCGAAGCGGAGGCCGCACGGCTGGCCGCATCACCGGGGCGTCGGTCGTCCGCACGCACGCTGCGCCACCTGGCCACCGGCGACCTGCATCTTGTACTGCCCGTCGGTGCGCGCCACCAGTTCTTCGACGAAGCGTGGCTGACCGAGGTGTCGTCGCGGGTGACGCGCCTTCTCGAGCAGGAGTGCCCGTACGACCATGCACGGGCGGCGCGACAAGTGACGGCGCGCGTGGCGCGCGTGCTGGGCGTTCGCGTGTCGGGCTGGCCGCTCTCTGAGCGCGCGGCATTCACCCGGTTGGCGCCGGTGGTGGCGCTGCTCGATGGAGTGGAGCGCTGGAGCCGGGCGGACCGCGCGTCGCTGGCCGCGTTGATGCGCGCCAAAGGCGCAGGCCAGGAGCGCGACTTCGTGGCGCAAGCACAGGCGCAGCCGCGGTTCGGCGATGCGCTGATCGCGGCGGTCAGCGGGAAATCACGGCGGCGCTGAGTGCCGCGCAGGCGGCCGTTGCCAGGTAGGGCAGTCGCCTTCCGGTCGCTCCTGCAGGGCGGCATCTTCTTCCGATGACCGTCGTCACCGAGCCCCAGAGCCAGCATTTTGCCACCTGCCCGCTGTGCGAGGCCGCGTGCGGCATCGTGATGACCAAGCAGGGCGGCACCATCACCGACATTCGGGGCGACGCTGACGACCCGGCGAGCCGCGGGCACATCTGCCCCAAGGCGGTGGCGCTCAAGGACCTCCACGAGGATCCCGACCGACTGCGGCGCCCGGTGAAGCGCGTGGGCAGCGAGTGGATTGAGATCTCGTGGCGCGAGGCGATGGACCTGACGGTGCAGGGCATCCGCGGCGTGCAGGCTCGCCACGGCCGCGATGCGCTGGCCGTCTACCTCGGCAACCCGACCGTGCACTCGCTGGGCGCCATGCTCTTTGCGCCGGCGTTCAGCAAGTCGCTCGGCACGAAAAACCGCTACTCGGCGACGTCGGTGGACCAGCTGCCGCATCATCTGGCGGCGCTCTTCTCGTTTGGGCACCCGCTGCTGATTCCCGTGCCCGACCTCGACCGCACCGACTGCTGGATGATCTTCGGCGCCAACCCGGCGGTCTCCAACGGCTCGTTGATGACGGCCCCCGACGTGGTGAAGCGCCTGAAGGCCATTCGTGCGCGCGGCGGTGAGGTGATCATCGTCGATCCGCGGCGCACCGAGACGGCGGACCTGGCCAGCGCGCACCACTTCATTCGTCCGGGTACCGATGCGCTGGCGTTGATGGCGATGCTGCAGGTGATCTTTGCCGAGGGCCTCGAGAAACTCGGCCGGGTGGCGGACTTCACGGACGGGGTGGAGGCGCTGCAGCAGGCGTGCGCGCCGTTCACACCGGAGGCGGTGAGCGCAGCGACCGGCCTCGCGGCCGATACGATTCGCGCGTTGGCGCGAAAGCTCGCGGGCACCGAGCGCGCCGTGGCCTACGGGCGAATTGGGGTGAGCACGCAGGAGTTCGGCGCGCTGAGTTGCTGGCTGATCACTGCGCTCAACATCGTCACCGGGCATCTCGACGTGCCGGGCGGGGCGATGTTCACGCTGCCCGCCGTAGACCTGCTGGTTGGTGGCGGCATGTATGGCGGGTCTGGCCGGTTTGGCCGGTGGAAGAGCCGCGTGCGCGGATTGCCGGAGTTCGCCGGCGAGCTGCCGGTGGCCGCGCTCGCCGAGGAGATGGACACGCCGGGGGATGGTCAGATACGCGGCCTGGTGACGCACGCCGGAAATCCGGTGCTCTCCACGCCCAACGGTGGGCGCGTCGACCGCGCGCTGGCCGGACTCGAGTTCTATGCGGCCATCGACTTCTACATCAACGCCAGCACGCGACACGCGCAGGTGATCCTGCCGCCGACGGCCGGACTGGAGCGCGATCACTACGACCTGGTGTTTCATACGCTCGCCATCCGCAACACGGCCAAGTGGTC
>CAYHCW010000114.1:0-7744 GCA_964355025.1 uncultured Gemmatimonas sp.
ACCTCGTCGCGGCCGCGCTCGGCGCGGGCTGGTGGGTGGCGTACGTCGACGCCGCGCGCACGCTCGCGCCGCGTGACTGGACCGCACTCGGCGTGCACGAAGGACTGTGGGTGGTGCGTCCGCCCGACGCCGCGCGCGGCGCGTGGTGCGCCGACGTGCTGCTGCGCAGCGGCGCGTTCGGCCTGGTGGTGCTCGACGGCGCGCCGGTGCTGCCGCGCGCAGTGGCGGTGCGCCTGGTGCGGCTCGCCCGCGTGAGCGACGCGGCCTTCGTGTTGCTCGGCGCCGACGGCCAGCGCTCGGGAGTGGCCGGCGCGCTGCAGTTGCGCGTGCAGCGCGTGCGCAAGAAATCAGCGCCCACGCTCGACCTGGCGGCGCGGTTGGCGGGGCAGTCCCCCGCCCCGTCGCCATCGCCGGCAAGGCAGCGGCGCCTCGCAATCACCATCGAGAAGGGCGGCCCCGTACAGCGTGTGGAGGTGGAGTGTGGCAGTGAACGAACGCGTCGCGTGCGTGAGGATCCCCAGGTTCCCGATCGGCGCGGTGTGGCTCGCCGCGGGGGAGAACGGCGCGTCAAGCACGCCGCCGACAGCCGTCGTGCCGCCACCCAATACGCCACGCGGTACGCCGAGCGAAAACCCGGAGCCGCACCCGCCGCACTGGGACGAACAGCCCATCGCCCTGCGTGATGGCCCGCGGCTGCGCGCCGTCACAGCTGCCGCCGCACGCACGCACGTGCGCGCGGGAATGACCATCGCCGAGGCGAAGTCGCGCTGCGCCGCGCTCGACGTGCGCGCGTGGGATGACGTGTGCGTCTCGCGTGAACTGGCGCGCACGAGCGCGGCCTTCCTCGCGGCCAGCCCGCAGGTGGCGCCGGCTACCGGCGCGCCGGGCACGTGGTGGATTGGCGCCGCCGGCTTCGACGGGCTCGGCGGCGAGCAATCCCTCGCCGACACGCTGCAGCGCATGGCGCGGGTGTGGCACCCGCACGCGCGGGTGGCCATCGCAGACTCGTGCGTGGCGGCGCGAGCGGCAACATGGAAAACGGTTGGCGGTGGGCAGTTGGCGGTGGGCGGTGGGCGGTTGACGGTGGACGGTCGTGAGCCGACGGCGGACAGCGTAGAGCGTACAGCCTACAGCCTCGTTTCTCCCGGCAGCGATGCGTCGTACTTGGCACCGTTGCCACTCACCCTCATTCCAATGGAAGCCGAGATCCGCGATGCCCTCATCGCACTCGGCCTTGGCACCTGCGGCGCGCTGGCCGCGCTCGCTGCTGGCGACGTGGAGCGGCGCTGGGGAGCGGCGGGGCTGCAAGCATGGCGGCTGGCGCAGGGCATCGATGCGCGACGCGCCACACTCGCGCGCGGCAACCAGCCACGCCAGGCGCACGCCGAGCTGGCCATGAGCACCACCAGCGCCGAGCCGGTGCTCTTTCTGGTGCGCGGCGCGCTCGAGGGGCTCATGGCCGATCTCGTGCGCGACGCGCGCGCGGCGGCGGCGGTGTCCATCACGCTGACGCTCGACGACGGGCGCGGCTCAATCGCCTCGGGCGGGATGCCGCACACCATCACGCGCGAGGTGCGCGCGCCGCGCGCGCTGGCTCGCGTGGCGCCGTGGTTCGAGCGGTGCCGCGCGCTGCTCGACGGCTGGACACTCACTGCGCCGGTGAGTGCCGTCACGGTGGCCATCACCGTCACGGCGCCGATGAGCGCCGAGCAGGGCGACCTGCTGGCGCCCACATGGCGCGACCCCGCGGCCGCCGAGGCGGCGTTTGAGCGGCTGCGCAGCACGCTTGGTGTGCAGGGCGTGGTGCGGCCCGTAGCGCGCGACGCGTATTGCCCGGATCGCGAGGGCGCGTGGGAAAGTTTGGAGACCGCGGAGGGGAGGCCAGCGTTGGCCGTTGGCGGTTGGCGGTTGGCGGAAAACACACCGCTCGCCAACAGTCTCCGTCTCCTCGAACAACCCGAGGCCGTCTCGGTGGTCGCCGGCCCTCGTGGCGACCCGCGCGCCTTCGACTGGCGCGGCCGCCGCATTCCCATTGCGCGCGCCGAGGGGCCCGAGCGGTTGTCGGGTGCGTGGTGGACGGAGTCGCCGTTTGCGCGCGACTACTGGCGCTGCGAGAGCGACGAGCTGGAGCAGGAGTTCTTGCTCTATCGCGATGCGACGGGGTGGAAGCTGCAGGGGTGGTATGACTGAGAGATGCTAGATGATAGGTGCTAGGAGCTAGACACACCTAGCACCTAGCTTCTAGCTCCTAGCTTCTTGGTTTCCCAAACCCCTCCCGCTGCATCACGCCCCACCCGCGATCGCCGCGGAACACCTTCCAGAATGCGTGCAACCGGTAGTACACCGTCAGCTGCCGGTACCCGAACCCCTCGACGACCGCAAAGAACAGCAGCCGCCACAGGTCGCTCTTGGCGTTGTAGCGGCGGAACGTCACTTCCTCGAGCACGACGGCCCAGACCGACAGCAGGATGCCATAGCCGATGGCGACCGCGAAGAAGGCCAGCGCAAACGGTAGGTTGATCGCTCCGAGGTACAGGCCGAGCGCGAGCCCGAGGTAGCCGAGCACCTCCACGATGGGCGCAATCATCTCGCCGCATGCGAAGAACGGCAGCGCCACCATGCCCACGGCGCCGTAACGGGCATTGAACAGCAGGCCGCGCCGCTCCCACACGATGCCAATGAGCCCGCGGTGCCAGCGTTCGCGCTGGCGGTGCAGGATGGTGCGCGAGGTGGGCACCTCGGTCCACGCCACGGGATCGGGAATGAACGGCATCGCCGCCTTGATGTTGTTGTCGCGCAAGTACAGGTGCAGGCGCACGGCCAGGTCCATGTCCTCGGTGACGTTGCCGGTCTGGTAGCCGCCGATGGCCAGCAGGTACTGCCGCGCGAACAGCCCGAACGCGCCACTGATGATCAGGTTGCCGCCGATGCGGTTCCACCCGAGGCGCCCAAACAGGAAGGCACGCAGGTACTCCACCGTCTGACAGCCGGCGAGCCAGCGGCTGTCCACGCGTGCCTTCACGACGCGGCCGAGTTCCACCGTGCAGGCGTTGACCACGCGAATGGTGCCGCCGATGGCCGCGATGTTGCGGCCCAGCAGGAACGGGCGCGCCAGCCGCAGCAGCGCATCGGGCTCGATGAGCGTGTCGGCGTCGCAGGCGATCACGTACGGGAAGCGCGCGGCATTGATGGCCGCGTTGAGCGCGTCGGCCTTGCCGCCGTTCTCCTTGTCGATGACGAGGAGCTTGGAGTGCGCGCGCGAACGATAGACGGCACGAATACTTGCCGTGGGAATGGTGCGCGGAAAGACCGGTGGCACTTCGTAGAGATCGTAGGCGCGCACCAGTTCGTCCATGGTGCCGTCCTTCGAGCCGTCGTTGACGAGCACCACCTCGTGCCGCGGATACTCGAGCGTGAGGAACGACAGCACGCTCGACGCAATGGTGACCTCCTCGTTGTACGCCGGCACGAGCACCGAGATGGGCGGCAGCGCGTCCGTGGCGAGCACGCGCGCCAGGTACTCGTCGTCGGCGAGCTGGAAGTGCGTCCACAACTCGGGAAACGAGAGCAGCAGCAGCATCGCATAGAACGAATTGAGCAGGACGAAATAGACGAGGATGGCCCAGTCGAGCCCCACCAGCGCCTGGATGAGCCAGTGCATCATGCGTCGGCGAGCTCCAGCACGGCGCCATCCGACAGCCCCGACACCATCTCGGCCATCTCGCGCGCAAACCGGTCGGACGACTGGCGCGCGCGCCGCAGGGCCGCGCGTCCCGACTCACCCAGCAGCGCGAGCGCCAGCGCGGACCGAAAGCGCACCCACCAGGCATGGTCGGTGAGGCCGCGCTCGAGCTGCGGCTGGGCGGCGGTGGCACGCAGCACGCCGAGCGCCTGGGCGGCGGCGGCGCGCACGAAGTCCTGTGGGTCGTCGAGCAGGACCAGTACCGCATCCACCGAATCGGCGTGCGGATAGCGGCGCAGCGCACGCGCGGCCGGTGCGCGCACTTCGGGGTCGGGATGCCGCACCAGCGCAGTTACGGCCGGGCGCAGCGCCGGCAGATCGAGCGACTCGGCGAGGCCCAGCCAGGCGGCGAGATCCGACGGCGGCGCGTCGGAGGCAAGCAACGTGCGCAGGGGCTCCTCGGCGAGCCGCCACACCACCTTGAGCGTCGTCGCTATGAAGAGGCGCACGGCCAGCGCTTCCTGCGGGCAGCGCGACACCGCAAGGCGCACGAGGTCGGGATCATCGACGGCGGCAAGGGCCTGCGTGGCCGCCAGCCGCACGGCGGGGTGTGGGTCACTCAGCAATGGACGCAGTCGGCCGGCGTCGACCATCGTGCCCACGATGCCGAGGGCGCGCGCGGCGTCGAGGCGCCGCCACCAGCGCCGGCTCGTGGCGCCTCGTATCGCCCAGTTGACCCACGGTTCGTGGCAGAGCGCCTCACCAAAACTGGCGCGCGCCGACCGCGCCACGCGCGTGTCGACCAGTTCGGCAGCAAAGGCCAGCGCCGCGTCGTACGGCAACTCGCGCAGGGCCTCGGCGACGCGCCGCACGTTGCCCGTGCCGACCAGCCATTGGGCGAGCGGTGCGCTGATCCTGGTGCGGCCGCCGCGCACGCGGTCGGCGCGGCGCATCAGGCGCTCGCGCCGCAGCACGACGAACACGGCAAGCATCACGACGAAGCTCGCCTGCGCCACGGCGATGACGCCGAGCACGACGAGGAGGCTCACCCGCCGCTCCGCGGCTGGCGCACCCAACGCGGCAGCTTGGCCATCAGCACGCGCAGGCTCACCGGCTTGACGAGGTAGTCGGTGGCGCCGGCGCGAAGTGCGCGCACCTGGTCGGCGTCGCCACCGTGCACGCTCATGAAGACGACGACGAAGTCACGTGGACGCTCGACGCGCAGCCGCTCGTGGATGGCGTGCCCGTCGAGGCCGGGGAGGTCGAGGTCGAGCAGGATGAGCGGCTTCTGCGACCCGACCTTGAGCGCGCGCAGCGCCTCGAGCGCCTCGGGGCCGGTGCGCAGCACCTGGTACGAATAGCCCTCGCGACGCAGCGCGTACTCGAGCAGGTCCGACAGCGCCTCGTCGTCCTCGACGATGATGACGTCGGGAGCGCGCGTCGAGTCATCGCGCGTCCACTCGTGCCAGACCTGGCGCCTGCTGATCGCCGCATTCGCCGCATCGGAGGCCGCGTGCCACAGTTCCTCGAGGTGCGGCGCGCCCATGGTGGACGCTTCGGCGAGGCCAACCGACCACGCCGGATCTTCCGCTTCGTTGCTTATCAGCTCCTCGAACGCGTGGATGAACGGCTCATAGCCCTCCCGGAGGGTGGCCACCAGCGACGCGTCGTCGAAGTGCGCCACCAGGGCACCCATGCCCCGCAGCGCACGCGCCAGGTGCGCGCACGTGGTCGGCCAGCGCGCGTCGTCGACCGCGTCGATACGCCGGACCATCGCCGCCGACAGCACTCCGCCATCGCGCCGATAGGCGCCGAACAACGGCTCGGCGACGCGCAGCCCTTCGTGGTGTTCGGGCAAGCCAGTGGCCGTGTTGAGTCCGCGCCCCAGCCGGAACTGCCGCACCTGCTCGATGCGGGCGAGCAACTGCGCGCGCAGTTCCGCGGGTGCCACGGGTTTCGGCAGGAACCCGTCGGCGCCGGCCGCCACGGATTCTTCGCGGGCCTCGCGACTGGCATCGCCGGAGAACAGGATGACGGGGAGCTCCCCCCAGTCGGGATGCGCCCGCAACTGGCGCGTCAGCGCGAAGCCGGTGGTGCCGGGCAGTTGCACGTCCATCAGCAGGACGCCCGGCCGTTCGGCATCGAGCGTCGTGAGGAGCAGGCCGGGATTGGACAGCGTGACGGTGCGCAGCCCCGCGTCTTCGCAGATCGCCTTCGTCAACAGCAGGATCATCGGGTCATCATCGAGCACCACCACCGAGCCGCCGGTCACCGACGTGCGCTGCGCGAGCCGCTCGATGATGACGGCCAGATCATCGGAGGTGATGTCTTTGTCGACCACCGTCACCGCGCCGAACGATCGGCCGGGCATGGTGACGGTATGCCGCGGATCCGCGAGCAGCACGAGCGGGAGGCCGTCGGGTACCTGCAGCGAGCGGCCCACGTCGGCCAGCGCGAGCACGGCGTACGGGCGCTCACGCCGGCGGATGCGCTCGTGAAACGCGCTCGCGTTCATGACCAGAAAGCGCACCCCGCCCGTCGGTGCCAGTCGGCTCCACTCGGCGACGCGGTCTCGCGGCGGGTCCACGCACCAGACGTCATGCTCCATCCCCTCGATGGGCTGATCGCCGGGCGCGCCGAACAGCGGCTGCAGCGCGTCGGCAAACCGGCGCAGGTGCGCCCCGCGGTCTTCGCGCTCAAGCGTCCGGTCGACAAACCATTTGGCCGCGCGCTGTTCCATGCGCCCGATCAGATCGCTGGCCTCGTGAAAGCCGTACGAGCCGGACGAGCCGCGCAGGCGGTGCAGCTCGCGACGCAGGGCGTCGAGCACGCCGGTGTCTTGCGGATCGATACCGAGCTGCCCGGCGTACTCGCGCAGGCGCTCGACCGCGGCGCGCGCCGAGGCCTGGAAGCGGTCGCGCAGGGCGTTGGAGGGCGCGGTCACGGCGTGCGCACCAGAAGGCGCGTGCGCAGGGCATCAGCCTCCGCGTCCACCGGCTGTACGCGTCGCAGCACGTCGAGGGTGGCGATCGCCTCATCGCGGCGGTTGCGCAGTTCGAGGGCGCGCGCCTTGCGATACAGCAGCGCTGGCGCGCCCGGAAAGCGCTTCAGCGCGCTCGTGGCGCCGGTGAGGGCCTGGACCCCCTGCCCCTGCCAGATGTCGAGGTCGATCAGCGCCGCGTAGCCGTCGGCGTAGTCGGGAGCCCGACGCACGAGCCCCTCGAGAATCGTGCGCGCCTCGGTGAAGTTGCGCTCCCATCCGTAGGAGCGGCCGAGCAGCGCGCGGGCATCGTGGTAGCTGGGCGCGTCCCGCAGCAGGCGGCGTGTCACGAGGCGCACCGTCGTGTAGTCATTGCGCGCCGCGGCCTGACGCGCCACCTCGAAGGCCTGCTCCGGCACCGCCGACTCCAGGTTCAGCGCGCGATACGCGGAATCCTCGCGAGCCGCCGCGGCGGCATCGTAGGCAGGCGCGCCCGCCGAGGGCGGCACGAGATGCTCCCCCGTGGTAACGAAGCGGTTGATCGCCCGGAACCGATCGAGCTTCTCCGCGGCCGCATCGCGCGCCGCACCGTCGTTCGCGGCGGACAGGTCAAACGCCTTGTCGAGCCGGAACAACTGGCCGCCCGAACTGAACATCGTGCCATCCAGATACTCATCGAGCGCGTTCTTGGTGCGCATCAGGGCCAGCGACTGCGTGTGCCGGAATGCCGTCGCGGTGTCGAGCCCCGCGCCCAGCCACGCCGCGCTGTCCGGCACCGTCAGGCCGTACGCGCGCTGCAACAGCGCCAGCAACGACGGCGTGACGTCGAGATGCGACGACACCGACGCAAAGTGATGCGGCGCCTTCAGCATGGGCGAAGCAATGATGAACGGCACATGATAGCGTGCAATGCGGCTGGACGGCGGCAATGGAATGAGCCGATGGTCGCCGGTGACGATGAAGATCGTGCGCCCGAAGTCGGCGCGCGCCGCGTACGCGGCAAAGAACCCGCGCAGCGCGCCGTCCGTGTACAGCAGCGTCTCGAAGATCCCGGCGAACTCCCGGTACGTGTTTCGCTTGTT
>CAYHCW010000115.1:0-7721 GCA_964355025.1 uncultured Gemmatimonas sp.
GGATTAGCGTGGCCGCAATTTGCCCAAAATCGCCACGTGGTACGGTTGTCGTGCTGCTCTCTAATGATCGTCGGGAGGGACGGGGAAGGCAAGGCGGCGCCGGTCCGCGTCTTGGGCTGAGGTAAACAACAACTGCGGAACTCCCGATTTCGCGGATGCACGCGGATCAGTCAGTGTGGGTACCTCGGAATGCAGTATCCGCGAAAATCGGCGTGATCCGCTAAATCAGGAGTTCCGCAGTAAGACCCAGCCGAACCCCGAACCCAGCCGCTACAACACAGGCCGTGAATCCGGAGGCGTCTCGGCCACAGCATCCCGCCCCGTCCGCCGCGCACGCTCCTCCACGTGAGCGGCCAACGCGGTCAGTCGGGCGCGCTCGAGCGGCAGCCGCAACTCGGCAAGCACCGACCGCCGCACCGGAGCCGGCAGCGGAATTCCCGGATCGCCAAACGCCACCAGCGCGCCGCCCGGCGCCAGGCCGATGCTGCGCGTGTCGGTCACGGTACCGAGCAGCAGGCGGTCCACCACTGCAAGCAGCGGCGCCGCCGACGTCGCCACAAACGATGCCTCGGCCAGTGACGATGCCGTCAGCACCTGATGCCCCGCGGCGGCGAGCGCCTGGGCGATTCCTTCCAGCAGCGCCGCGTCGGCGCCCACCAGCAGTATGCCAGCCACGATCAGTATCTTCGGTTGCAGTGTGTCATCGTCAGGTCGCGAGCAGTCGCGACATTGCGACTGCGGCATCGACGCCATCGACGTCCACGAGCTTCTGTCGTCCACTTTGCCCGGCGGCGATGTGCACCGCGCGCGCGGGCACGCCAAGTGCCTCCGCGATCACGGCAACCACGGCCTCGTTGGCCGCGCCCTCCACCGGGGGTGCGTGCACGCGCACCCGCAGCGCGTCGCCATGCGTGCCGTCAATGCCCGGCTTCTTCGCGCGCGGTTGCACGTGAACGGCAAAGCGCACGCCCGTGCCGCGCGGCGTCACGGTGAACGCCATCAAACGAGGCGCACCAGGAACGACTGGATGAGACTGAGCAGGAAGTACGCCAGGATCGGCGTGATGTCGATCATCCCGATCAGCGGGACGATGCCGCGCATCGGGCGCAGGAACCACTCGGTGAGCGCGTACGACCAGCGCACGTACCACGCAAAGGGCGACGGCCGCACCCACGACAGCACCACGCGCACGATGAGCGCGAGGCGCAGCACTCCGAAGGTCCACGAGATGACCAGCCGATACAGTCCGGCCGGGCCGCTGGAGAGCAGCGCAAAGGCGAACACCGCCTGTTCGCGCACGAAGTCCAGCAGGCTCAGCAGGATGATGCCGGCGAGGATGACGGCGACGAGTGTCCACCACGGCGCGCTCTGAGGATTGCCGCCCGCGCGCACGATGCGCGCCTCCACCGGCTTGATGAACGGGCGGATGGTCGAGCGCAGGAACCCCGCGACGGCGCCAAACGGGTTCAGGCGCCGCGTGCGCACCAACCAGTCGAGGGCGCAGAAGATCCCGACGACGAGCGCGAAGGCGAAGAAGCCCCCGCGCAACGCGGAAATGAAATAGTCGAGGCCGAAGAGGAACGCGCTCACGCACAAAATTTGCGCGTGAGCGCGCCGCGGAACAAGCGCCGGCTACACCTTGCGCGCCGGCGCGAAGACCAGTCGGAGGACGCCGGGCAGCGCGCGCAAGCGCTCCAGCAGGCTGCTGCTGTGCGCCACGCGCAGGAACGCGTCGATGTTCTCCCGATGCGCGCGCGAGTAGCCAAACCACCACGGTGCGCGCCACGCCTGGAACCAATCGACCATCACCGCCTTGGTGCGCACGCACTCCTGCAGCCCCATCTCGCCGTGCACCTTGCCGAGCCCGCTCGCCTTGAACCCGCCATGCGGCACGTCGCAGATGCCGGCGGTGGTGCCGGTATCGTTGATCGCCACCGAGCCGGCCTGCAGGCGCTGCGCCACGGCCACGCCGCGTGCCACGTCGCCCGTCCACACCGACGCCGAGAGCCCCTGCGTGGTGTCGTTGGCGCGCGCGATCGCTTCCTCGACGTCACGCACCGATGTCACCGGGAGCAGCGGCCCAAACGTCTCTTCGGTCATCGCGCGGCTGTCGGCCGCGACGTTGGTGAGGATCGTCGGCGGGTAGTAGCAGTCGCCCTCGGGCGTCGGCAGGCGCAAGGCCTCGTGCGCGCCGCGCGCCATCGCATCGGCGTGCTGCGCCTCGATCGTCGCGCGCTGCTCGGGGCGAATCATCGGCCCGATGTCGGTGGTGTCGTCGGTGCCCGGGCCTACCTTCAGCGCGCCCACCGCCTTGACGAGCGCGGCGAGGAACGGCTCGTACACGCTGGCCTCGACGAAAACGCGCTTGGCCGCAACGCACGTCTGTCCGGCATTCGAGAAGCGCCCCCACGCGATGCCGCTTGCCGCGTGCTGCAGATCGGCGTCGGCGAGCACGATGGCCGGGTCGCTGCCGCCCAGCTCGAGCGCACACGGAATGAGCCGTCGCGCGCACGCCATCGCGACCTTGCGTCCCGTGGCCTCGGAACCCGTGAAGAAGACCTTGTCCACCTCCTCGCACAGCGCCGCCCCCGTGGCGCCCGCGCCGTGGACCACCTGATAGATGTCGGACGGCACGCCCGACTCGAGCAGGCACTCCCGCACGAAGTCGGCGATGCCCGGCGTCCACTCGCTCGGCTTGTTCACCACCGCATTGCCGCAAAGCAGGGCGGGGAGCGCCGAGCTGAGCGGGAGGAACATGGGGTAGTTCCAGGGCGAGATGATGCCCATCACGCCGTACGGCTCGTGCACGAGCACCACGCGCTTGCGCCACGCCATCAGCGCCGCCGAGCGCTGCCAGCGGGGGCGCTGGAACTTCGGCGCCACGTTGGCGAAGTGCTCGGCGAGTCCCAGCGTGACGCCCACATCAACGCCCAGCGCCTCGCCGATGGGCTTGCCGTTCTCGCGGGCGATGATCGTCGCCGCTTCGACCCGGCGGGCGAGGAGTTTCTGGACAAAGGCCTCGATGGCCCCGGCGCGCACGCGCGGCGGGAGCGCGGCCCACGCCGGCTGCGCGACGCGCGCCCTGGCCACAGCGGCCTGCACGGCGGCAGCGTCCGAGACGGGGTAGGTTCGCCAGACCCCGCCGGTAGCGGGGTCGCGTGACTCGGGGATGCGATCCGCTGATGGCGGGGACGCGGATTCGGTGCCGGGCTTGCTCACGAACTTTTCCTGCGCAGAGGGTGTCAGAGAGAATGTCACCGTGATAGTTGTGACGCCACCCGGTGCGTACGGGTATGTCCTTTTGCGAGTGCGGGGGACGGAAGAGTTCGGAGTGCGGGGGTAACGGACTCGCTAACGCGTTGTTTTACAAGGAGTTGCTGGTCGTTGTGGAGCCGTCCTGGCTGTCGCCGGGAGACTCTGGTCAGTTACGCTGAAGCAAGCGGAGTCAGATGGCATTGCGATCACAACGTGCGGTGGCGGTAGCGAGGGAGGAGTCGCCTGCGGTATTGTGGGCTATCCAACCTGCCCACCTGCCCAGCGTGCGTCCAAGCACCGACATCGACCCCGCCGTCCCACTGCGCGCGCGCAACGGTGACGAGCAGGCATTTGCCGAACTCGTGGAGTACTTCCACGCCCGGTGCCTGCGTTACGCGCGGTATATGCTGGGCGAGGAAGAGGACGCGGAAGAGGCGGTTCAGGACACGTTCATTCGGGTGTACGACCATTTGGCGCAGTTTCGGCCGGATGCGCGGTTCGAGCCCTGGTTATTCAGGATATTGGCGAATCGGTGCCGCACGCTGCGTGCGCGGCGTCGGCAGCGGGAATCGCTGGTGGTCACGGGCGAGCTTCCCGTCGTTGCGGCCGAAGCTCCAGAGGAGACGCAGGACCTGATGGAAGAGGTGGAGGCGGCGCTGGACGACCTCCCCGCCGAACAGCGGGAGGCGTTCCTGCTGCGGCACGTTGAGGACCTGTCGTACGAAGACATGGCGGTCATCACCGGGGTGCGGCTTTCCGCCCTCCGCATGCGAGTAAAACGGGCGTGCGACACACTGCGCACGCGATTGATACAGGAGCAGGGACGTGGACGCTGAACACGACGAACTGATTGAGCGCGCGGCGACGGCGCTGCGACGGCGAGCACCGCGGAACCCGCGGGTTGTCGCGCGGATCCTGGCGACGGTGGAGGGGCGTCCCCGTCACTGGTGGCGCGCGGTCACGTGGCCGTCAGCGCCGTTCTCGCTCGTGGCCACCGGTTCGCTGGTTGCGGCCTCGCTGATCCTCGGTTTCTTCACGCGGCAGGCCACCGAACGCCCGGACGATGCGCGACAGCTGGCCGCGTTGCCCGCTGCCCGGACGCTGTCCCTCGTGCCGGCGTCGCGCGTGGTTGGCGATGTCCAGCCGCTGCCGGTGCAGTTCACGCTGCGCGATGTGCGCGCCGCCCAGGTGGCGCTCGTTGGCGACTTCAATGGCTGGTCGAGCGCGGCGACGCCGCTCGAGCCGGGCGCAGTGGCTGGCACGTGGAGCGTCACGATTCCGCTGTCCGCCGGCCGGCATCTGTATGCATTCCTCGTTGACGGCAAGACCTGGATGACCGATCCCCGGGCCCAAACGGCGCAGGATCTGGACTTCGGGCGCGCAAACTCCGTACTTATCGTACAGGCTCCGTAATGACACTTCGCCGGTTCTTCCTCATTTCGCTTGTGCCGTGCGCCACCGCATCGGTGGCACAGGGTCAGGCGGCTCGCCTCGACGCCACCGCGGACGCAGGAGTCCGTCGTGCCGTGGAGCGCGAGGTCGTTGTTGCGCGCTCCAGTGGGTTGCCCGAGGGCCTGTTGATTGCCAAGGCCAACGAGGGCATCGCCAAGCGTGCGACGCCGAAGCGCATCACGGACGCCGTCGCCGCCCTTGGAAAGCGGCTGCAGGTTGCGCGCGACCAACTCGCGCCCAGCCCGAGCGAGGACGAAATAGCTGCCGGCGCCGACGCGTTGTATGTCGGCGTGCCCGCGCCCATCCTGAAGCGGATGCGCGCGGCCTGGCCCAACCGGTCGCTGGCCCTGCCCCTTGGCGTGCTCACCGAGCTCGTTGCCAAGGGACTGCCGGCCGATCGGGCTGCTCGCACCGTCACCGACCTGATGACGCGCGGGGCCAGCAATGTGCAGCTATTCGCGATCGCGCAGTCGGTCCAGGGGGACGTTGCCGCCGGCTGGGCGCCAGAAGCTGCTCTCGATCTGCGCGCCCGCGGGGTGATGTCGCTCCTCCCACCTGCCCCCGCCGCGTCCGCGTTTACGAATCCGCGGAGGCCGTAGCGAAGATGACATGAGGGGTTGCGCTGTCGCTTGCTTGCTGATCGCCGCCATGAAAGGTGCGGCGGCGCAGGCCCCTGATGAGATCCGGATCGAGGCTGGCGCCGCCGAGGTGCGCCAGGCTGGCAATCGCTCGCGCACCGCGTCCCTGCTCGGCGTCGTCTGGCGCCGCACGCGCGACCGCGTGTCCACCACCGCCAGCGGATCGATGACCCTGGCGCGCGATTCCATCGATACCGCGCAGGGACTGCTCGCGGTTCGCTACCAGCTGGAGAAGCACCGTCGCTGGAGCATCGAGACGGGCATGGCGGGCGCGCTCTTCTCGGTGTCGCGCTTTAACGGCAGCGGCAACGCCGCCGCATTTGTGCGGACGCACCGGGACTACGGCACGCGCGGCCTCTGGGTCGGTGGCGCTGGCGGCGTGACCAGCCGCCGGGGCGACGCGCTCCGTTCCACGTCGTACGACGCCGGCGCCTGGGGCGTCCACAAGCGGACGAGCGCCACGTTCTCGGCGGTCTCCACCCGGTCGCTCGACACCGACCTGCTGTCGGCCAGCAGCCTGCCGTCGCGCCGTCCCGTGGGGGTGTACGTGGTGCGAGACGCCACCCTCGGTATCCAGCAATCGCTGGCGGCGCTTGACCTCGCGGCCATCGGGACGCTGCGCCGGGGCGAGGGTGTCGTCCCCGGCCGCAACGACCGCGCGCTCATGCTGGCGGCGGCCTTCTACCTGACGCCCGTGGTGGCGCTGACGGTGTCGGGTGGCCGACAGCTTGCCGACCCGCTGCGCGCGCTTCCTGACGCCAAGTTCCTGTCGGCCTCCGTGCGCGTGCTGCTGCTCCGGCAGGATCCGGCGGTGCGGCAGATCAACCGCTACGGCGCCATCGCGATGACACAGGCCGATCCCGAGGGCGGCGCCACGTTGACCATCCGGGTGCTCGCCAGCTCGTCGGCCCGCGTGGAAGCGTACGGCAGCTTCAGCGCCTGGCAACCCGTGCAGATGCAGTGGGTGCTCGATGCGTGGGAGTTGCGCGTGCACATTCCGCCGGGTCCCCAGCGGGTGGCGGTGCGGGTGAACGGCAGCCAGTGGCGGGCACCGGCCAACCTCACGAAGGTGAACGACGAGTTTGGCGGGGAGGCGGGGCTGGTCGTAGTGCCGTAGCGGTCGCGCGACCTCCGCTGCAACTGCAACTGCGGAACTCCCGATTTCGCGGATAACCGCGGATGAAACCAGTGCGCAATCCGCGTGCATCCGCGTGATCGGGAGTTCTGCAGTCAGGATGTCCGGCGCTGGCGCTCGTCTACCGGCACACCATATTTGCTGTGCTCGTCACCGCTTACCGTCTACCCCCGAACGATCCCATGGAAAGACGTCAGTTTCTCAGCGGCCTCGCCGCCGCCGGTGTCACGCTTCCCGCATTTCGCGCGAACGCCTTCGAAAACCTGTTCCAGGCGAACGTGATCGCGGGTGATCGCGCGCCGGCCGCCCTCGCCGAGGACGAGCTGTACTGGGCGCAGATCCAGCGCGCGTTCGACGCCGACCGGACGATGATCAACCTGAACAACGGGGGGATCTCGCCGACGCCGTCGCACGTGCTCGAGCAGATGATCCGCGACCTGCGCTTCACCAACGAACTTCCGGTGGAGCACATGTGGCGCGTGCTCGAGCCGCGCATGGAAAGCACGCGGCGCGACCTGGCCAGGGACTTCGGGTGCGACCCCGAGGAAATGGCCGTCGTGCGCAACGCCTCCGAGGCGCTCGAGATCGCCATCTTCGGCATCGACCTCAAGCGCGGCGACGAGGTGCTGCTCACCAACCAGAACTACCCGCGCATGATCACGTCGTGGCAGCAGCGCGTGAAGCGCGAGGGGATCGTCCTCAACCAGATCTCGTTCAAGGTGCCGCCGCCGAGCGACGCATACATCGTGGACCAGTTCCGCAAGGCGATCACGCCGCGCACCAGGGTCATCGAGGTCACGCACATCACCAACCTCACCGGCCAGATCCTGCCGGTGCGCGAGATCGTGCGGATGGCCCGCCCGCTGGGCATCGAGGTCATCGTCGACGGCGCGCACGCGTTCAATCACTTCCCGTTCAAGCGCGACGAGCTCGACTGCGACTACTACGGCACGTCGCTGCACAAGTGGACGCACGCCCCCATCGGCACGGGCTTCCTGTACGTGCGCAAGGAGAAGATCCCGGCCCTCTGGTCGCTGATGGGCTCGGTGAGCGCCAACCAGGGGAACATCCGTAAGTATGAAGAGATTGGCACGCACCCGCAGGCCAACTTCAACGCCGTAAGCGCAGCGGTTGCGTTCAGTCGTGGCATTGGCGCCGAGCGCAAGATTGCGCGCTTGCGCTATTTGCGAAATCGTTGGGCCAACCGACTCCTTGCCGAGAGCGATCGCGTGGAAGTGCTG
>CAYHCW010000116.1:0-3244 GCA_964355025.1 uncultured Gemmatimonas sp.
TTGCGGGGCCCCTCTGTCGTACTCTGTATCACTCTGTCGTACTCTGTCGTACTCTCAAATAAGCTTCTTCGGCTCCGGCCGGTCCTCGTCCACCGGGACGCGGTCGGATGACGACTGCAGGCGATCGATGGGGCGCGCTTCGGGCGCCTCGATCTCCTTCTGCACGTCGCTCATGTTCTTCTTGAATTCGCGGATGCCCTTGCCGAACGAGCCGGCGATCTCCGGAATGCGCTTGGCCCCGAAGAGGAGCAGGATTGCCACCAGGGCCATCAGCATTTCGCCCGGGCCGAGTCCAAACATTGAAGCCTCCTAGAAGAGCGAGCGCGCGATGAGATAAGCGACGAGGACCCCGACGAGGCTCAGCAGCGAGACGTCGAGCGCGATCGGTCCCAGTCCGATATTCAGGATAATCAGGTTCAGGTTCAGCGGCCCGATGGCCGGCGTGACCCCGGTCGTGAGGAACTCCTTCACGGCCCCGCCGGGGAGCCACATCCGGGCGAACTGCGTGAGGAATCCGCCCACGATGAAGCCAATGGTCAGGACGATGGCATGAAACCCCGGCCGGTGCTTCGCGGATCCCTTGAGCACCATCAGGACCTCCGGTCCATGACGTAGGCGAGCGTGTCACTCAGTGCGTGCCGCGCATCGGAGGCGGGCAGCGCGTCGAGCACCGCGTCGGCCTCGCGCGTGAATTCCTCGCCCTTCCGTCGCGCGAAGTCGATGCCCCCACACTCGTGCACGATGGCCACGACGTCGAGGATCTCGGCGTCCGCGGGCTGCGGCGCCGCAAACAGCGCCTCGACGCGCTGGCGCTGCGCGCGCGACATCTGCGGCATGGCGGCAATGAGCGGCAGCGTGACCTTGTGCTCCTTGAGGTCGTTGCCGCTCGGCTTGCCGGTCACCAGCTCCGTCTCGGTATAGTCGAGCAGGTCATCGGCCACCTGGAACGACATCCCGAGCAGGGTGCCGAAACGCGCCATCTCCTTGCGGAACCGCGGGGCGCCGCAGAGCGCGCCCACTTCGCACGAGGCGCTGATCAGCGAGGCCGTCTTGGCCTGCACCAGCAGCCAGTAGTCGGCCTCGGTGAACTCGAGCGCGTCGTACGACGCCAGCTGGCGCAGCTCTCCAAGCGTCATGGCGTTGGAGGCGCCGGTAAAGACGCGCAGCGGATCGAGGTCGCCCTGCGTGACCAGCTCGGCGAGGGCGCGCGAGTACAGGTAGTCGCCGGCGATGACGGCCACCTGGTGCGAGAAGAGCGCGTTGATGGTCGGCATGCCGCGGCGCAGCGGCGAGTGGTCAACCGAGTCATCGTGCACGACGCTCGCCAGGTGGATGAGCTCGGCGATCGCGCCCATCGCCACCGCGCGCTCCTGCGGCGCCTCCTCCAGCTGGGACGCGAGCAGCAGCACCGTGGGGCGGAACATCTTCCCCTTCATGTGCGTGAGGTGCGCATTGATGGAGTCGACGATGGGGGCATCGGCGCGCACGATGCGCCACATCTCGTCGGGCACGCGGTCGAGGCGGACGCGCACCGGCGTCTGGATCTCCAGGAGGGCCGGCGCGAGCAGCATGGGACTCGTGGGGGGGAGAGTGCTCACGCGCCCGCAGCCTCAATGGCGTTCAGGCGCTCGCCGACGTCCCGGAACTGGATGTCGACGGCAAAGACGCGCTCGTAGAAACCCTTCGCCTCGTCGGGCTTCTTGAGGCCCTCGGACGCGTACCCCAGCAGGTAGAGCACGCCGACGAGCTGGTCGTCGCCCGCACCGGGCTCGACGAGGGCGCGCTGCAGGATGGTGCGTGCCACCGGCAGCTGTCCCTTCTCCAGAAAGCACTGCCCGAGCGCCTCGTACGTGCGCACGCGGCGCTGCGTGCCGCGCAGCGCCTTCTGGAACTCGGCGATGGCCTCGTCGGTCAGGCCCATTTCCTTGTACGCCACGCCGAGGTCGTAATGCGACTCGTGGTCTTCCTCCTCGACATTGGCGGCGACGCCCTGCTTGAACTTGCGCAGCATGTCCTGAAAATCAGCGCTCTCGTCGCCGGTGGGCTCCTGCTCCTGAACCACCATGCGCGTCGACTTGGGCTCTTCGTCCTCGCGCAGCCAGTCACCGAGCGACACGAAGTCGCCGTCGCTCGCGGCGGCGGCCGCCGGGGTGGCGGTGGCCGGTTCGTCGGGCACGGCCGCAATCATCCCGGTGTAGCGGCGGCCCGCTGCGGTCGTACCGTGGGCCAGTACCGGCGCGGCGGGCGGCGGCGGCTCGGATGCGGCCAGCGACTCGAGGGCGGCGATGGCCCGCGCATCATCGGGAGCGATTTCGAGGACGCGCTGGTATACGGTTCTCGACTTGTCCGCGAAGCCATCGCGGAAGAGGGCGTCGGCAAGGTCGAGGTATGCCTGCGCCAGCCCGGCACGGTCGTCATCGCGGAACGCAAACTCGACGCGTTTCTGGTGGTGACGCACCGAGGCGGGATTCAGGCGGACAATTTCGTCGGCCACCGACCGGGCCTCGTGAATCTGCCCGGCGCGCTCGAGGCCGACCATCGACGCCTCGAGCATGGCGAGTCCCTCGTCGCGGTTCCCCTCGTCGAGCATGGTCTCGGCGAGCTGGCGGCGCAGGGTCCAGTTCTCGGGCTCGTGCTCCACCTGCGCGCGCAAGTCCTCGACGCTGATGGCGAGCATCGGGATGGCAACCGACGTCGTGCGGCGCACGGGCGGCGGCGACGCCTCCACCAGCTCGACGTCGATGTCGCCGAACTCCGTGGCGGCGTCCACTTCGGGCGCGGGCGCGTCGGCGAGAGTGTCGGCGGGTGCGGCATCGAGGTCGACAAAAGCGATCTCGCCAAACTCGGCACTCGGCCTGCCTGGCGCGTCGGGGGCGCTCGATGAAACGTCCAGCAGCGGCAGCTCGATGTCGAGCGTCGGCGACGGCTCCTCCGCCTCGGGCGCTGCCGAGAGATCGAGCAGCGGAAGCTCGACACTGGCGTCGTCCTCCGGCGCGACGTCAGGCGAAGCCGACCCCGTGTCGATGAGCGGAAGTTCGCCGGGCAGCGCGAGATCGCGCCCCACCGATTCGCGCGCCGGCGGGGGCACCTCCACCACCGTCGACAAGTCGAGCACGGCGAACTCGCTCGCCGTCATCGGTGCCACCTCGTCGGCGGCATCGGGAACGAGCGACGTCGTCTCGAGGCCGAGCATGGAACCGGCGACGTCGCTCGCGATGGCCGCCTCGTGGTGCGTCGAGACCAT
>CAYHCW010000116.1:3344-7707 GCA_964355025.1 uncultured Gemmatimonas sp.
TCGATCTCGACGTTCGGCATCTCGATCTCGAGCACCGGCGCTGCGTCGGCGACCGGCGCAGGTGCAGCCGCAGGCGCGGGGACAGCGACCGGCTCGGGCTCCGGAGCCGCGGGAGGCAACGGGGGCGGCGGCGCAGCGGCCGGCTCGACGCTCGGCAGGTGCACCGAGAGGCGGGACTTGCGCGGCGTCGGCGCATCAAGGTCGATGAAGATCAGGTCGTCGTGCGCCTTGGCTTCGCGCGACTTGCGACCGGTCTTCGGCTGCACGGCCGGATCGATGGCGCGCATGCGCTCCATCGTCGACTCGGCCTCCGCCGCCTGCCCCGCCGCGAGCAGGCGTTCGTACAGGCTGGACAGCTGCTCGAGCGCCTCGTCCTTGCGGTCCGCCTTGAGCAACTGGTCCGCGAGCATCAGGCGGATGTCGTCCTGGTCGGGGCAGAGGTCGGCGAACTCCTTGAGTGCGCGAAAGGCCTCGTCCTTCTTGCCGGCCTTCTGCATGCGGTCGGCGTACTCGAGAAAATTCTGCTTGGCGTCGCCCTTGAAGCCCTTCGCCGCGGAGATCTTGCCGAGCTTGTAGTACACCGACGCGCGACCCGGCGACGTGCGCAGCACCTTGTTGCACAGCGCGATGGCGTTGTTGAAGAAGCCGCCTTCGGCGTAGAGGTCCACCGCGCGCTCGTACAGCGTCACCGCCTCGGCGGTGTCGCCCTGCCGCATGAGCAGGTCGCCGACGCGGTTGTACAGCGCGACGTCGATCTCGCCCTCTTCGCCGAGGTCGTAGAGATCGAGAATCTCGCGATAGGCGGCGATCGCCTTATCGAGCTTTTTTGCCGCTTCGAATTCGGCGGCCTTTTTTTTCAGCTTCGCGAGATCAGCCATGGGTTCAGAGATGCGCCGGACCGAGTTACAACCTTAGACGGCGGAGCCGCCCAAGCTGGAAAAGTACGCCCCGGGAGGGGAGGATGACAACGGGGGCGCGGTGCCAGTCCGGCCGGCCAACGCCCGCCCTACCCCGCCCCGTGAGCGGGCAGGCCCCGCACCCAGGTGGCGTGACAGCGCTGGTCACCGTACCAGTAGGGCAGTTCCCGCACATCGGCGACGTCAAAGAGGGCGAGATCGGCGGCAAATCCCGGCGCGAGTTGCCCTGTTTCGGCGGCCAGCCCGAGCGCGGCGGCGCCATTCACCGTGGCGGCGAGCAACGCCTCGCTGACGCTCAGGTGGAGCTGGCTGATGGCCAGCGTCAGGATGAGGGGAAAGTTGACGGTCGGCGACGTGCCGGGGTTGAAATCGGAGGCAAGGGCGACGGCGGCTCCGGCCTCGATGAGGGCGCGCGCGGGCGCCTGCCGCGCGCGCCCCAAGAAGAGCATGGTGCCCGGGAGGAGCGTCGCGACCGTGCCGGCGCCGGCCAGCGCCCTGATGCCGCCCTCCGAAATGGCCGCCAGGTGGTCGGCGCTCGTGGCGCCAAGCTCGGCGGCGAGTTCGGCGGCTCCCGACGTCTCCAGTTCGTCGGCGTGCAGCTTGAGCTGGAGCCCGTGCCGGCGGGCGGCGCCGAGGATCAGCCGCGCCTCGTCGGGGGTGTAGACGCCCGGCTCGCAGAAGATGTCGGCAAACGACGCCAGTCCCTCGGCGGCGACCTGCGGCAGCATCTCCTCCACCACGAGAGCGATGTACTCCTCGCGCGTCCGTGGGGCGGCCCGATACTCGAGCGGGATCTCGTGCGCGCCGAGGAAGGTCGGGACGAGGCGCAACGGGAGCGCCTGCTGGAGGCGACGAATGACGCGCAGGGACTTCAGTTCATCTTCGACGGTCAGTCCGTACCCCGATTTCACCTCGACGGTGGTGGTGCCGTGCGCGGCGAGGCGCCTCAGGCGCGGCAGCGCGAGTGCGAAAAGGTCGTCCTCGGTGCGCGCGCGCAGGTCGCGCACGGAGCTGTGGATGCCGCCACCGCGGCGGGCGATCTCCATGTAGCCGATGCCGGCCGCGCGCAGTTCCTGCTCCTCGAAGCGGGGCTTCCCGAAAATGCCGTGCGTGTGCGAGTCGATGAGGCCTGGCATCAGCACGCGAGCGCCGCAGTCGACGACGACCGCGTCGGCGTGCGCCGCGGCCAGCGCGTCGCGCGGGCCCACCGCGACGATGCGTTCGCCGTCCACGACGACCGCGGCATCGGTCAGGATCTCGAGCGACTGGAACTCGGCACCACGCCGGGCCCGCGCGGGGCCGGCGCAGGTTACGACTTGGGACGCGTTTTCGAACAGCAGCTTCATGGCGGATAGCGGATAGCGGTTAGCAGAAACTACGCCCACAGGTCCTGAAACCGCGAGAGCGTCAGCGGCGCCTGCGCCTCGCCGCGGCAGGCGTAGTAGCAGGCGTTGCACGCGATGGGCGCATAGCCGTCGTACTTGGTCCAGTGCTTGTCGGCCGGGAAGTCCGGACACCGCCGCACCAGGCCTGCCGGGTCGATGTGGATGGTGGTCTCGCCCGACCGGCACGGCTCGCCCATCTCGTTGCGCAGATAGCGCGGGAGCTGCTGCAGGTACCAGTCGGAGTTGGTGATGACGCCGCGGTGCGCTCGCTTGAACGCGAGCAGTTCGTCGACCAGCGCCTGCACGCGCGCAAACTGGTCGGCGCGGATGAGGTGGTCGCGGCTGCCGTTCTTGAAGTCGGTGTAGACCGAAAGGTTCACGCCGGCGCCGATGGCCGCGGCGTGGCGCACGATCGGCAGGATGTCGTCGAGGTTGTCGTCCTTGATGACCGTGTTGAAGCGGACGTTCATGCCGCGCGCGACCATCAGGGGGACGACGCCGAGGATCTTCGCGGCGAGGCCGGGAATCTGGCGTGCCGCATCGTGCCGCACGTCGAGGTAGTCGAGCGAGATGCTCACCTGGTCGAGTCCCGCGTCCCAGAGTGACTGGGCGCGCTCGATGGAGAGCATGCCGCCGTGGGTGAGCATCGTGAGGTAGCAGATCGGCGTGGCCCGGGCGACCTCACTGATGATCTGTTCCAGGTCGCGACGCAGCGTGGGCTCGCCGCCGGTAAACGTGATCATCATCGGGTCGAAGGCGCGCGCGGCGTCGACAAACGACTTCAGCTCGCGTGCCTTCTCCTCGACTGGCGTCTTCCAGTAGTCGCAGAAGCCGCACGACGCGTTGCACCGCATGGTGACCTCGAAGTGCACGAGGACCGGGCGGCGGCTGAGGCGAAGGCGCGCGTACTTCCAGGCGAACGGAAGCAGGTGCCAGGGTTTGTAGCGGGGGCTTAGCATCGTTCCGCGGAATCTAGTGGCGGGCGTAACGCCTACTGATACCGCGAAGGGCGAAGGGCGCGAAGGGGCGCGAAGAAGAACGTTGGGGGAACACCGGCGCGCAGTTCCCCCAGGCATTCCTTCGCGTGACTTCGCGCCCTTCGCCCTTCGCGGTAGAAGTTCCGCTCACCCGATCATCGGCAGCTGAAGCCCCTTGGCCTTCGCCGTCTCGATCGCGATGTCGTACCCGGCGTCGGCGTGGCGCGCCACGCCGATGCCCGGGTCATTGGTGAGCACGCGCTCGAGGCGCAGGCGCATCTCGGGGGTGCCGTCGGCGACGATCACCTGCCCCGCGTGCAGCGAGTTGCCGATGCCCACGCCGCCACCGTGATGGAACGAGACCCAGGTGGCCCCGCTGGCCACGTTCAGCAGCGCGTTGAGGATGGCCCAGTCGGCCACCGCGTCCGAGCCGTCCTTCATGGCCTCGGTCTCGCGGAACGGCGACGCCACCGAACCCGTGTCGAGGTGGTCGCGGCCGATGACAATCGGCGCCTTGAGCTCGCCGCTCGCCACGAGGTCGTTGATGGCGACGCCGAACTTCGCGCGGTCGCCCTGCCCGAGCCAGCAGATGCGCGCCGGCAGGCCCTGGAAGTGAATGCGCTCGCGGGCCATCGTGATCCAGCGTTTCAGGTGCTCGTCGTGCGGGAACATCGAGAGCACCAGCTCATCGGTGCGCGCGATGTCGGCCGGGTCGCCTGACAACGCGGCCCAGCGGAACGGGCCCTTGCCCTCGCAGAAGAGCGGGCGGATGTACTCGGGCACGAACCCCGGAATGGCGAACGCGTCCGTGAGGCCCGCGTCGAACGCCACGGTGCGGATGTTGTTGCCGTAGTCGAAGGCAATGGCACCCTGGTCCTGCATGGCGCGCATCGCACGGACGTGCTCGACGACGCTGGCGGTTGCCCGGCGGATGTACTCTGCGGGGTTTTGGGTGCGGAGTGCGGAGGACTCCAGTAATGTGTGGTGGGCGGGTATGTACCCAGTCAACATATCATGCGCGCTGGTCTGGTCGGTGACGACGTCCGGGATGACGCCGCGCCGCACCAGCTCGGGCAGTACCTCG
>CAYHCW010000117.1:0-7695 GCA_964355025.1 uncultured Gemmatimonas sp.
CGCCGCCATGGGGGGCGGCGCGCCTCCGTGACACGGTCGTCGACTACGCCCGGCGCATCTGGGCCAAGGGCGGCGAGGACGACATCTTCTTTCTCGCCGGCGGGGGGGCCTACAACATCCTCCTCGCCGGCGTCCCCTTTTTCCTGCTCCTCATCGCCGGCATCGGCTACGTGCTGAACAAGCCGGAAGCCGACTCCACGCGTGACGTGGTGGAGTTCCTCGGGCGCCTGCTGCCCGTCGGCGACGCGGATGGCGTGTCGTTCCTCGATCCCATCCTGCGCGATGTCGTGGCCACGCGCGGACGCGTGGGGCTCCTCTCGGCCGCCGCCTTCGTCTGGTTTTCCACCCGGCTGTTCGGGACGCTGCGTACGGTGCTGCACCGCGTCTTCGAAATAGGGCAGGGGCGGGGCATCGTGGTCGGCAAGCTCTTTGATGTCGGCTACACCATCGTCTCGTCGATGCTCATCGTCGCCTACCTCACGATCTCGGCGTACCTGGTCGTCATGAGCGACCGCGGCATCGCCAACCTGCGCATGATCGGCGTCAATGCCACCGTGCTTGGGGGCGTCGGCTACGCGCTGGGGCGGGTGCTCGCCTTCAGCGTGGTCGTGGCCATCTTCTTCGGCATCTACAAGTTGATTCCCGCCGGCCGGGTGCCCTGGCGCCAGGCGTTTGTCGCGTCAATGACCACCGGCGTGCTCTTCGAGATCGCGCGCAATGTGTTCGTGCTGGTGGTGAAGCAGGTCAACCCGGCGTCGCTCTACACTGGCACGCTGGCCGCACTCGTCATCGTGGTATTCTGGGTCTACTACGCGGCGCTGCTCTTCGTCATCGGGGGCGAGGTGGCGCACGTCTACGCCGATCGACGGCGCCTCGTGCGCCGGTACGAGGCCATGGAGGGGTAATGATCGACCTGCGCAGTGATACGGTCACCAAGCCGACGCTGGCGATGCGCCGCGCGATGGCCGACGCCGAGGTGGGCGACGACGTGCTCGATGGCGACCCCACCGTGCGCGCGCTGCAGGAGCGCGTGGCACTGATGCTCGGCAAGGAGCGCGCGCTCTTCTTCCCGACCGGGACGATGGCCAACGCGGCGGGGCTCTGGGTGCACGGCCGGCACGGCACCGAAGCCTACGCGCACGACGACTCGCACATTGTGAACTGGGAGATCGCCGGGCTCGCCGGCCTGCGCGGGCTGCAGCCGCGGATGGTGCGCGGCGCGCCGGTGATGACGCTCGAGACGCTGCGCGCGGCCGTGCGGCCGGCGAGCATCCACGCGCCGCGGGCCAGCGTGGTGTGCTTCGAGAACACGCACAACGGCGCCGGCGGCATGGTCACCTCGCTCGCCGACCTGCGCGCGATGGCCGAGTTCACGCGGGGCACGCTGATGCTCCCCATTCACCTCGACGGTGCACGGCTGTGGAACGCGAGTGCGGCCACCGGCACCGCGCTCGCCGATTTCGCGGCGTGTGCCGACACGGTGATGGTCAGCTTCTCCAAGGGCCTCGGCGCGCCGGTCGGCGCGGCGCTGGCCGGCTCCGCGGCGCACATCGAGGAGGCGTTCTACGCCCGCAAGCGCTTTGGCGGCGGCATGCGCCAGAGCGGCATCCTCGCCGCGGCCGCGCTGCACGGACTCGACCATCACCTCGGCCGGCTGGGCGAGGACCACGCCAATGCGGCGCGCCTTGCGGCCATCGTGGCTGACGGAGTGCCGGACGTGCGGGTCGTGCCGCCCGACACCAACATCGTAATGATCGACCTTCCGTCGCGCATCGATGCTGCCACGGTGGTGGCGCGGGCCAAGAGCGAACGCGTGCTGGTGTCGGCGTGGAACGACGCGCGCATTCGCGCCGTCTGCCACCTCGATGCCTCGCGCGAGCAGGTGGAGCAGGCGGCGCGGGTTCTGGTGGCGGCGCTCGCCTAGGGCGCTCGCCTCGGGCGCTCGCACGGGCTACCTTCGGGGACGTTACCCCCCGCCAGGAGCCTCGCAATGACCGTCTCCCGCCGTCACTTCGTGTCCGCCCTCGGTCTCGGGGGCGCCGGCCTGCTTGCGCCGCCACTGCTCAGCGCCCGCGGGCACGAAGACCGCCTCGCATCGTGGCTGCGCGCGCCATCACTTCCGGCCCCCGTCGGGCTGATTCGCCTCGACAGCAACGAGAATCCCAATGGGCCAGGGGCCCGGGCGTTCGACGCCATCAAGGCGGTGTTCAGCGAGGCCAATCGGTATCCCGATGCGCCCGAGGACCAGCTGGTCGCGGCCATCGCGCGTGAACATGGCGTCAGCGAGGACAACGTCGTGCTCGGCTGCGGCTCGAGCGAGATCCTGCGGATGTGCGTCGAGGCCTACACCAGCACCGCCCATCACCTCGTCACGGCGGGGCCGACGTTTGAACTGCCGGCAGCCTTCGCCCATACCGTTGGACGGTCCGTGGTGAGCGTGCCGGTGGACGCCAAGCTGCGCCTCGACCTCAACGCGATGGCCGACAAGTCGGGTGGCGCCGGGCTCGTCTTCTTCTGCAATCCCAACAACCCCACGGCCACCGTGCACGGCGACGCGGCGGTGCGCGACTTCGTGGCGCGCGTGCGCAAGGCGTCACCGGCGACGGTCATCCTGATTGACGAGGCGTACCACGAGTACGTGGACGACCCGACATACGCCACGGCGATCCCGATGGTGATGACCGATCCCAACGTCATCGTGGCCCGGACCTTTTCCAAGGTCTACGGCATGGCCGGCCTGCGCGCCGGGTACGCCATTGCGCACCGCGACACGGCGCGCCGCCTCCAGCCCTGGCGCCTCGGCTCCGGCATCAACGTGCTCGCGCTCGCCGCGGCCACCGCGTCCATCGCGGACAAGGAGCACATGGCGCTCGAGCAGAAGCGCAATCGCGAGGCCAAGGCGTTCACCCGTGGCTGGTTCGAGAAGGCCGGGTATCCGGTGGGCGCGAGTGAAGCGAACTTCCTGATGATCGACATTCGGCGCGACATGCGCCCGGTGCGTGATGCCTGCCGCAAGGAAGGGATCGCCGTGGGGCGTCCGTTCCCGCCGCTGAATACGCACCTGCGCATCTCGATTGGCACGATGGAGGAGATGAAGAAGGCGACGGAGGTCTTGAGGCGGGTGCTGGGCTGAGACCGCTGATTCAGGATTGGGATCGCGGATTCCGATTCAGGATTGCGATCGCGGATTTCGATGAGCGATCGCCAATCGAAATCGTCCATCGAGATCCTCAGTCGCAATCCGCGATCCGAATCCTCAGTCGATTCAGGCCCGTAGTGTGCTGCAGATGAACGCCGTGAGCCCCGAGTTCTTCACCCTGCAGGCCGCCGTCGCCGGCCGCTACTCACTGGTCGGCGAGATCGGCCGCGGCGGCATGGGCATCGTGTTTGCCGCGCGCGACGTGGCGCTCGACCGTCCGGTGGCCATCAAGCTGCTGCCGCCGGCCTTGGCAGCCAGCGAGGACTCCCGCCGGCGCTTTCTGCGCGAGGCCCGCACGGCGGCCTCGCTGTCGCACCCGCACATCGTGCCCATTCACGCCGTCGAAGAGCGCCACGGGCTCGTCTTCTTCGTGATGACGCTCGTCGAAGGCGAATCGCTCGGCGCGCGCGTACGTCGGCTGGGGGCGCTCCCGCCACGCGAGGCCATGCGTGTGGTGCAGGAAGTGGCCTGGGCGCTCGGCCATGCCCACGCCCGCGGCGTCGTGCACCGCGACGTGAAGCCCGACAACATCCTGCTCGATCGCGACGGCGACCGGGCGCTGGTGACCGACTTCGGCATCGCGCATGCCGTGGGGCGCGACACGCCAGTGGACGGCGTCATGCTGGGCACGCCGGCGTACATGAGCCCGGAGCAGGGACGGGGTGAGGAACCCGACGCCCGGTCGGATATCTACGCCCTTGGCGTCACTGCCTGGATGGCGGCGGCCGGTCGGCTCCCGTTTCCCGGGCCCGATGCGAACGCGTATTTCGTCCAGCACGCCTCCATGGACGTGCCGCCGCTCGCTTCGGCGTGCGCCCAACTCGCCCCCGCGTTCGCACGCGCCATCGACCAGTGCCTCGCGAAGAGCCCGGCCGATCGATGGTCGTCGGCGGAGGCCCTGGCCATGGCGCTCGCCGATGAACGGTCACGCCTGCCTGCGGTGCCCGCACCCGTGCGCGCCTACCTGCGCGAGTGGGATCGGGTTGGCGCCGAGGTGGCCACCGCCGGCACGGCGGCCGGCGTGGCCGGGGTGCTCGGGCTCGTGATGATGGCCTTGCCCAGCGCCTCGTTTACGGCGTCGATTCTTGCGGCCGTCTACCTGCTGGTTTCCGCGTTGATGGGCGCCATCGCCGCCGAACGACTCGCGCAGCTCGGGGTGCACGCCCGGCTCCTGCTGCGCCGCGGGTATGACGTGCGCAGCCTTTCGCCCGCCATGCAGCGGGAGTTGCCGGAGCGTGCCGAAGAGGCGCATTCCGCGCAGCCGGGGGAGGGGCGTGCGGCGATAACCACCGGCCTTGTCGCCTTCGCGGTCGGCGCGGCATCGGTCTGGGGGCTTTGGCAGGAGACCAATGAACTCGCGACGATCGTGCTCGCGACGATGTCCGTGGTGGCGCCGACGGTCGGCGTGCGGACCCTGTGGGCGCACCTCCATCGCGGCAACCCGGAAGGACTGTGGAACCGGCTCGCGGGCGGATGGCTCGGCCGCGCCCTGTTCCGCCTGGCAGCCCTCGGCGTCGACACGATCCCCCTGCCTCTTACCGACGGCGGCGAGCCGACGGTGCTGGCCATCGGTGCCCAGGCGCGACGCGCCTTCGCGGCACTCCCGGGCGCAGAACGCGAGCAGTTGCGGGAGGTCCCCGCAATCGTTGAGCAGCTCGAGCGGGAAGCGATGCTGTTACGGGCGGTCGAGGCGACGCCCGCGACGGGCGCCCGGTTGGCGTCGGCCATGGCCGCGCTCGACCTGCTGCGCCTCGACCTCCTGAAATTGGGATCCGGCCACGCCGGCGCGTCCGAACTAACGGCGGCGATCGATCGAGTGAGGGAAATCGGGTTCCGCGTGGATGCGATCGAAGAAGTGAATCGGCTTCCCGGCAAGGGTCCGTAGTTGAAAAGGCCTCGCCCGCAGACTAGACTTTCCATTGCTTCAGGCCCCGTCGGTTGCGGGCCCGCCAACTCCGCCAGGTCCGAAAGGAAGCAACGGTACGTGGTGTCCCACTCTGCGGCGTAAGGCCTGGAGCACTCTCGCGGGGGGTATTCGCTGAATCAGCGGATGCCCCCCGCGAGTCGTGTGCGGCGCACCTGCCTGTCAACTACCAACCACCAACGGCCAACGGCCAACGGCGGTCTGTCAACCTCCTACCGTGAACGCCTGACGGTCTGCAGTTTTAAAGGATGTCGCTCGCCCTCGCCCGCAAATACCGCCCCAGGACGTTCGCCGATGTGGCGGTGCAGTCGCACGTGGCGGGCACGCTCAAGGGCGCCATCGCCCGCGGGCGCGTGGCGCACGGCTACCTGCTGTGCGGACCCCGCGGCACGGGCAAGACCACGCTGGCCCGTGTGCTGGCCATGGCCCTCAACTGCGAGCACAAGCAGCCCGACGGTGAGCCGTGCGGCGAGTGCCTCAGCTGCACGCGCATCTGGAGCGGCAGCGCCTCGCTGGACGTGGTGGAAATCGATGCGGCATCCAACCGGGGCGTCGACGACGCGCGCGAACTGCGCACGCGCGCGCAGTACGCGCCAAGCGGCGACGACCGGTACAAGGTGTACATCGTTGACGAAGCGCACATGCTCACCAAGGATGCGTGGAATACGCTGCTGAAGGTGCTTGAGGAGCCGCCGCCGCGCGTCGTGTTCGTCTTCGCCACCACCGAGCCGCAGAAGATCGCGCAGGCCGCCGCGCCGGTGCTCAGCCGCCTGCAGCGCTTCGACCTCAAGCGCATCGGCCCGGCCGACGTGCGCGAGCGCCTGATTACCGTGCTGGCCCTGGAGCACCTCAGCGCCGAGCCCGAGGCGCTGGCGATGCTGGCGCGCGCCGCCGACGGTTCCATGCGCGACGCGCTGTCGCTCACCGATCAGGTGCTGGCCTTCGGCGACGGCACCATCACGCCGCAGCGCGTGCGCGACGCCCTGGGGCTCGTGCCCGAGGACGAGACGCTCCAGATCTTCGACCTGGTGCTCGATCGCAAGGCCGGCGACATCTTTGGCGCCGTGGGGCGCCTGGCCGACCACGGCATCGACTTCAACGTGCTGCTCACCGACTTCGGCGACCTGTTGCGCGCCCAGCTGGCGCTCGCCCTCGGCGGTGCGCCGCCCGACCTCAGCGATCGCTTGCGCGCCGCGCTTGAGACGCGCAAGGGACGTGCGACGTCGGCCGACCTGGTGCGCATGCTGACGATGCTGCTCGAGATGGAACCGCACTTTCGCCGCTCGTCACAGCAGCAGCTGCTGCTCGAGACCCTGCTCGTGCGCTTCGCGCTGCTCGATCGCACCGTGGACCTCGAGGCCGTGTTGAAGGGCATCGGCAATGCGCCGGCGGCGCCGCCTGCATTCGGGGGCGGTGGATCGTCCGCTCGCCCCGAAGCCGCGCGCGTCGCGTCGCCTGTTCGCGATGCCGGCCGCGAGGCGCCGCCGTCACGTGCCAGCGCGCCATTGCTGCGTGACAGCGCCGAGGTGCCGGTGCGCGGCCGCGTGGTATCCGAAGCGCCGCCTCCACCACGGCAGGCTTCTCGGCCTGCCCCCCAGCCGCCGGCTGCCGCCGACGCTGCGCCGCCGGCCGTGGCGACGATGCCGGCCGAGATCAACCGGCTGGCCGAGCATTGGGACGACATCGTGGACGCGGTGCGCCGGGCCGGACGAGGGACGCTGGCGTCGATGCTCGATCACGCGACGCCGCAGGCGGTGGCCGGCAACGGCACGGTGACGCTGGCCGTCGACACCGAGGCCCACGGCGACGCGCTCTCCCAGGCGGCAGAACACGTGATCGCCGCGCTGCGTACGCGCTTCACGGGCGTGGAGCGCGTGGTCATCAAGGCCAGGCAGGCAGCCCCGATGCTGCGCCTCACCGAGGAGAGCGTGCGCGAGCAGCGCGTGGAGAAGCTCCGCAAGCGCGACCCGATGCTCGACGCCGCCATAGAGGCGCTCGACCTTCGCCTGATGGAGTAGGCCCAATGGACATCAAGAACCTCGTCGCCCAGGCCCAGGAAATGCAGCAGCGCGCGCAGCTGGTGGAAGCCGCGCTGCTCAAGCTGACCGTCACCGGATCGGCGGGCGGCGGCATGGTGACCGCTGAGGCCGACGGCAAGGGCAACGTGAAGAAGGTCCGAATCGATCCCGCGGCGGTGAATCCGGCTGACGTGGAGATGCTTGAGGACCTCATCACCGTCGCCGTCGCGGACGCGCAGAAGAAGGCGGCCGAGACGGCGCAGCGCGAGATGCGCGCCCTGCTCGGCGGCATCAACCTTCCATTTCCGCTGCCGCTCTGACGTGTCGGCCATCGACGAACTTGTCGCCGAGCTGTCGCGCCTGCCCACCATCGGGCGCAAGTCGGCCATGCGGCTCACCTATCACCTGCTCAAGCAACCCGCAGAGCAGGTGCAGCGGCTCGCGACGGCGTTGACCACGCTGGCCGAAAAGGTTCGGCCGTGCGCGCGCTGCTTCAACCTCACCGAGCAGGAACTGTGCGCCATCTGCGCCGATCCGCGGCGTGACGCGACGCT
>CAYHCW010000118.1:0-7693 GCA_964355025.1 uncultured Gemmatimonas sp.
CGGTCAGCTCGTGCCGTTCGAGGCAGACGAGCATGCGCGCGCGGGTGGCGTCGGCAAGGGCGGCGAGGCGGTCGAACACCGCGGGGTCGGCGTGACGTATCATCCTAGTATCCGGATAATAGGATGGATACTGGCGTATGGCAAGGGGCTTGGATGAAAGGAAGCTGTCGGCTCTACGCGGTACGCCGTAGGCCGTCCGTTCACGGCGCGCGCGAACGGCGATCGTGAACGACGACCATCTATATGGTTGATCGGCACGCCGGTGTGGCGACCGCCCTGCCGTCATGCCCGGGGATTCCACGGCAGGTTGCGCGAGTCGTTGCACAAAAAGAATGCACCTGTTCGATACGTGGACAGGAGCTCCGTCACGCGCTGGAAGCAAATCGTCACGAAGTCATCGGCCTGCGCAAACGTGAGGGACAGACTGTCCCCGCAGCCGTGCGATGGCGCCGTGGCACGTTTCTCGCTTTGCATGGTGGCACGGTCGGCGCGAATCGCGCGTCGACTCCACCGTTCCAGGAGAGTCTCCCCATGAAGATGCGTTTTGTGTTTGTCCTGCCGCTTGCCGCCGCCGTGTACGCCACGCCCGCCGCTGCCCAGACCTGTTCGATCAGCAGCACCAGCGGATCGGCCGTGAGCTGCACGGTTGCCACCACGCTGAGCATGACCATGCCGTCCCTCATGAAGCTGACGCTGAGCGGGACCGCCGTGACGCTGACCGCGCCGAGCGCCGTCAGCGATTTCGACGGCGTCACCGGCCTCGCGTCCACCGACAACACGGGCCCGACATTCACGGTCCGCTCCAATCGCTCGTACCGCGTGCAGGTGAGCGCTGACGCCGCGACCTTCAGCCACACGGCACCCGCCGGCGCCGCGATCTACGCCAAGCCGGCCGGCGACGTGCAGTACAAGATCGACGCCGGCTCGCTGGTTGCCCTCACCACGTCGGCGACCGACATCGGCAGCGGCAGCGCGACGTCCGCCTCAACGCTCGCCCAGGTGGCGTACAAGACCGCGTACGACATCACGAAGGACGAGCCGGGCGCCTACAGCCTCGGCGTGACGTTCACGCTCGTCGCTCCGTAACCCGCACTCGGGACACTACGATGGCGCGCACGATTGCCACTTCGCGTCCCTCGACAACGACCACCCGGTGGGGGCGCCTCTGCGTCCTCACCGTGGTCGCGGTCGTCGCCACGATCCTGCGGCCGGCGCTCGCTACGGCGCAACTTTCGGTGGAGGAACTCGAACTCCGCTTCGTCCACGGTGCCGCGCGTGGACCACTACTCGCTCAGAGCTTTCGCATCAATAACGCCGGCGACGCTCCCATCCAGGCGACCATCAGCGTTGCCGACTGGGACCGCTCCGAGACCGGACAGAACCGCTACTATCGCGCGGGGTCGCAGCCCGCGTCATGCGCCCCCAGCCTCAGTGTCTACCCGATGGTCATCCGCCTCGAGGCACACTCCACCGAGGATGTGCGCGTCGCAGTAAAGGACCCATCGACATCCGGCTTGCCCTGCCATGCCATCCTGTTCGTCGAGACTCCGCCGCCGCCGGCGACGACGCGCGGCTCGGCGCTGTCGTACCGCCTGCGCTACGGCGTGAAGGTGTACGTCGAATCCGACGCGCCGCTCGCTGGCGAGATCAGCGGCAGCGCGCTGGTGTCCACGCCCCTGCAGGGCGCCGCCCGCGCCGACTCGCTGGAGATCATCTATCGCAATCCGGGCGCTCGGCAGTCGCTGACGGTCGGTGAGATCGAAGTGCGCCGTCCCGATGACACGGTCGCCGCGCGCATTCCGATCACGGAGTTCCCGGTGCTCCCCGGCGCCACACGCCGGCTTCGCGTGGCGCTGCCCGCGCTCGGCGCCGGTCGGTATGTCGTGCTCGCGATGCTCGAGTTCGGCGGAGAGGAAGTGCTCGCCACCCAGGTGGAGTGGAACATTCCATGACGCGCGTGCGTGCCTTCGCCGTGATCGGCAGTGTCCTCTGCGCCGGCGTCCGTACGCTGCCCGCGCAGACGGTCACGCTGACCACGACCGGCGCGAGCACGCAGATGGCCAGCCCGACGCTCGCCAACTACACCGCCGGCGAAGTCATCGGCGCCTCCCCCATCGGCTACACCCTGCGGCTGAACAGTGGCCGGTCGAACTGCACGTACACGGTGCGCGTGCGGGTGAAGGCCTCGACGACCGTGCTCGGCGGTACCAAGCCGCTCAGCGACCTGGGGTGGTCCACCACCGGTGGTTACACGGCGATGACCACCACCTTCGTTACGGTCGCTACGCACGTGCTGACGACCGCCAGCACCACGGCCAGCGGTTCGATCACGCTCAAGATCCTGCTCAACTGGACGGACACCGCCACCAGCTACGCCGGCACGGGACTTGGCTTCCAGACCTCGGGCACCGCCAGTGGCTCGGGATGCTGATGCGCCCTCACCTCATGTTTGCGTCGCGTGGTGTCCGCTTGGGGCTATTCGCGCTGGCGGCGCATGCGTCCGTCAGTGGGCAGGCCGGTGCGCAGGCAGTCGCCGGCCAGCCGCCCGGCGCCCGGCGCTCAGCGGCGGTGCGTGTCGTGACGTTGGAGAGCCCGGCCCGTGACGGTCGCACGTGGCACTACGCCGTGGTGATGGTGCCCGGCGCCCGCCTGCTTGGCGCCACCGAAGGGACCACAGCGACTTCCCGTCCCCTGCTGCTCACCGTGCAGCTCTCCGACGCGCTGGCCGCCGGCGACCAGGTGGTGGGCACCGTCCGATTCTCCGAGGGCGACGCGCTCGTCGAGCGCCAGCTGCGTGCGCGTATCTCGCCGCGCCGGCTGATCGAGGTTGCCGCGGCTCGCCCTTTGCGCGCCACGCAGCCCGGCCAGGCGCTCTTCATCCCGTTTACCGTGGCCAACCGCGGCAACGCGACGGACACTCTGCAACTCACGCTCGCGACACCAGGCGGATGGGAGTCGTCGCTGAACTACGCCGCGACGCTCGTGCTCTCCGCCGGCGCACAGGCTACCATCACGGCGCGGGTGCGGCCGCCGATGACGCTGTCTGCGGGAAGCGGCCTGGTCACGATGCAGGCCACCGACGCTTCGTCGGCGCAGGGCGCCACCGTGCTGGTGGAAGTCGGCGCCAGCCGCGCAGCGTCGCTGTCCGGCCCGGAGCAGGTGCTGGGCATTGCCAGCATTCGCGACGACGCCGGCGCCATGCGGCAGGCTTATTCGTTTGCCTTGCACGGCCAGGTCACCGATGGACTGCGCATCGACGCGGTGCTCGCCACGCCACTGTCGCACGATCCGCTGGCGCTGCGCTCGGCATCGCTGCTCGGTACGCCGACGAGCGGCAGCCGGCTGCGGGTGTCGGGCACGAGCGGCAGCGCCGAGGTGGGGCGCATCGGCATCCGTCTGCCGGAGCTTGGCGGACTCAGCCTGGGCGGCGACGGGCTGGCCATCGACTGGCGCGCGAGCGACGGCTCGCAATTGGTGGCCGCCGCCGCCCGGCAGGCGGGGGCGCTCGGGGCCGGCGGCACACAGGGCGCGGTCCAGTGGAGGTCGCGACCCGCGCCGGTCACCGTGCACCTCGGCGCCTCCCTGCTCGATGAGAGCCAGTCGACCGGACGTCGGCTGGAGTCGTTCACCTTCGGCGCGCGACTGGCGCCAGGCCGCGCCGCCTCGCTCAGCGTGGACCTGGCCGAACGCCGCTTCGCCGGCGGCCGCGGACTCGGCATGGGCGCCGAAGTCATGTGGGACCGTCCGGCCACCCGCGGTCGCGTGCGGGTCTTCCACGCACCGGGCGGCGCGGCCGCATTCGCCATGGCTCGCGACGGCGCGCTTTTCGAGTCGCAGCTGAATGCCGGCGGCGGGTGGCAGGCCTCGGGGCAGACGTGGTTCACGAGCGACAATTCCTTTGACGGCACGGCGCTCAGGACGTTCGGCGGTTCGCTGGCCCCCAGCCGACAGGTCGGCACGCACGGCGAGGTCGGCGTGACGGCGGCGTTCACGCGCTACGAAAGCGGCGCGGGACCGACGCGGCGCGACGACACCGAGCATCAGATCACGGCGCGCGCGGCTTTCTCGGCGGGAGCGCTGCGGTGGGACGCGGAGGGCGGCGAGGAGTTCTCCCTGCGCGCGGCGCGGTTTGCCGGGCGGACGGTGCAGGAGTACGCCACACGCTCGGTCGCGCGCACGGCCGCGTCGCTGTCCACTCCCGTGGGCACCTTCAGCATGCGCGGCAGCTTCCGCACCGCGTCGGCGTCGCAGGCTTCCGAAGGGTCGGTGGATGTGCAGGCGACCGACGTGCATCCGGTTCGCGCCTGGCGTGCGCTCACGCTCGAGGGTGGCGTGCAGCGCGTCTATCTCGGCACGGCCGGCATGACGTCGTCGCACGCGGTGCTCGGGCTGGCCTTGCCCGGCGGACTGCGGGTGCTGGCCGGTGCTCAGCGCGATGCATTGACGGCCTTGTCGAGCGCTGCGGGCAGCACCACGTACAGCGTGCGCATCGAGCGGACTACGCTGGCGCGGGGCTTTGCCCGCCTCTCGCAGCGCACGGGCGTGGTGTTCCTGGACCTGGATGGCGATGGCCAGCGCGATCGCGGCGAGCCTGCCCTGGCCGGCGTGGTCGTCCGCCTGGCGGGTCACCACGCGACCACCGACGGCGCCGGACGCTATCGCCTGCCGGTCGAGCCGGGCACGCCCGCCATCGACGTGCGCACGCTGGCCGACGGCCAGCAGGCGGGCACGCCGGCGCGCGCCGACCGCCACGACCTTCCCGTGCGCACCACTGCGCGGCTGGAGGTGCATTTGCGCCGCGAAGAGGGTTTCGGCCGGCGGACCACGACGAGCAACCGCGTCCTCGTCACCGCGCGCGATTCCGATGGAAAGGAATGGCTGGTGATCGCTGACGAGACCGGACGCGCGCATTTTGACGCGCTGCCTCCCGGGGCGTACATGGTGTCCGCCGCAAGCGACAACGCCGACGTGCCAGTGCGCGTGGAGCCCGTCGCCGTGCAGATCAAGGCGAACGCGACGCGGGCCACCAGCGTTGAGCTCGTCTCGCGCGCCCGCCCCGTGCGGATGCAGGGTGGCACCGCCGGCCTCGGCAGTGGAGTCAAACAGTGAGCCGGCCCGCGCTCGGCGCCCTGACGACCGCACTCGCGGCGCTGACGATGGCGTGCAACGGCGGCCCCACGGGCACGGGCACCACGGACACGCGCATGGCGGGCGCGTGGCGCTATCACGCCGCCATCACCGCGACGGGTACCGTTGTGGACGGTGTGCTCCTGCTCTCCGTGACGTCCTCAGGAGGGATCTCCGGCTCGCTTGAGGCGATCGAGAGCGACGGTAGCGGGCGGCGCACGCCGGTGGTGGCCATCGTGTCCGGACGCGTGGTCGTCGCCGGGAGCGCCGACTTCGACATGGCGCTCGTCGGCGGGCGCGTGCGGGAGCATATCGTGACGTTACGCGGCGACTCGCTGCTCGGCGACTGGATGGAGCGGCAGGGTCAGCGCGCATCGCTGACGGGTCGCTTTGCGGCGTCGAGGAAGGGACCATGACGCGGTGGAGGCTGGTACTCGCAATCGTCATCGCCGCCGGCACGACCGCGGCCACGGTGAAGGCCCAGTCGAGTTGCACGACAACGAACAGCATGCGCAGTGCCACGGCGCGCACGTGTTCGTTCACCATCGCGACCGCCAACGCCTCGACGTACACCAATCCGAAGATCCTGTTGCTGACGGCGTCGGCGACGACGGTGACGCTGACCGTGAACGAGGCGGCGTTCGTCGCCGGCTGGACGCCGGAGTCGCCGCTGACCCTGCAGGTCAAAGGCAACCGCAGCTGGGTGGTGACGGCATCGGGCGCGGCCACGTGGACGGTGACCGGCTCCTTGGCGTGGAGCAGCAAGCCCGTCACCGATCTCCTGTGGTCCACCACGGCAGGGGCTGCGGGCACGCCGCTCACCACCACGGCGGCGACCGTGATGTCCGGCACGGCGACGGCGGCGGCGGCGGCCACGCTGTACTGGAAGTCGGCGCTGCAGTGGACCACAGACAAGCCCGGGAGCTATTCGATGCCCGTCACCCTTACTTTCACGACACCCTGATGCGGCGTACCCTCGCGGCCGTCACCCTCGCGGCCTCCACCGTGCTCTGCGCCCGTGCGGCGACGGGCCAGCAGCGGGGGGATGCCCAGGTGGTCACACGGGTCGGCATTCAGCAGTTGCCGCTGGCGGGCGTCATCGGCGACGCACCCCTCGTTTTCTCGAAGGGCACGGGCGGTGACGAACGCGCCGGCGAGAAGGGCGACGGCAAGGGCGAGGGCGAGGGCGACGGCAAGGGCGACGGCAAGGGCGAGGGCGACGGCAAGGGCGACCGCAAGGCGCGGATCGTGAGGGCCACGTCCCGTCCCGTCGTCCGCAGCAACACGGCGTGGCGGCTTCGCGTTACGTTGTTGCCGCCGTTGGACCCTGCGCTCCTGGTAAAGATCGTTGCGAAGGATGGGCGCGAGATCACACTCAGCGCGCGCGAGACGAACGCAGTCGTCGCCGAGGGAGCCAGAGCCTGCGACCGCTGCGAAGTGCTATTGGCATGGGAGTTCGTCTACGCAGCGGGGCAGAAGGGAAAGAAGGCTCCATTGCGAATCGTGCCGGGCATCCATTACACAGCGGAGCCGCGACACTGATCGTCTTCACCGGCGTCACAGGCACTTGACGACGTGCGGCGACCGGCCGCGGGTCAGCGGGAAGGTGCCGACCACGGCATTGGAGTCGGTCATCACGACGGTCAGTTCGAGCAGGTCGCCGTCCACGCGGCCAGTATAGCGCGCGGGGCGGCTCGACAGCACTTCGTCAATGCGCACCGGACCGCCGCGACCCGGCGTGTGCGTTCCCGACGCCGCGAACCGTCCGTCGGGCCCAGGCAGCAGGGGCCCGGTGATGCGCCCCTCGGCGCAGTCATACTCCATCGTGCCGCCGGTCGAGGTGGCCACCAGCCCGGCGTGCTCGCCGCCCCAGGTGCCGATGAGCGGCGATGGTGGCGCGGAGGTCGTGTCTGCGGAAGCGCCGGCGCACGCCGCTACAGCGAGCGTCAGGATGAGCGAATAGCACACAATCGAGCGCATGCCAGAGTGTACCCCGGACTGCCGCCGAACGCCATATTCGGGTCATGCAAAAGTCTCTCGCTGTACTGGTGCTTGCCATCGCTCTCGCCGCCCCCGCGCCCGCACAGGCGCCCGCGCGACACACCTTCGCGTTGTCGAAGACCGACTTTCTGCTCGATGGCGCGCCGTTCCAGATCAAGGCGGGCGAGATGCACCCCGCGCGCATCCCGGCCGAGTACTGGCGGCATCGCATCCGGATGGCCAAGGCGATGGGGTTGAATACCATTGCGGCGTACATCTTCTGGAATCACCACGAGGAGACGGAGGGCCGGTTCGATTTCACCACCGGCAGCCGCGACATTGCCCGGTTCATCCGCATTGCGCAGGAAGAGGGCATGTGGGTGCTGCTTCGCCCGGGGCCGTACGTCTGCGCCGAGTGGGACTTTGGGGGGCTGCCGCCGTACCTGCTGCGCGACCCGGAGCTGAAGATCCGCTCGATGTACCCGCGCTACATGACGGCCGCGGAACGCTACATCGCCAGGCTGGCCAGCGTCGTCCGTCCGTTGATGGTGACGCGCGGTGGGCCCGTGCTGATGGTGCAGGTGGA
>CAYHCW010000119.1:0-7654 GCA_964355025.1 uncultured Gemmatimonas sp.
CCGTTCTACCTCATGCATCCGCACCTGATGAAGCTCGAGCGCTCCCAGCTGCTCGAGGTCGAGGGCGGCACGTACGCCGAATGCATGCAGATCCTGCGGCACGAGTGCGGGCACGCCCTGCAGCATGCCTTTCTCCTGCACCGGCGGCGCGAGTGGCAGCGGCTCTTCGGCAAGTCGTCCAAGCGGTACCCCGAATCGTACCGGCCGAATCCCGCCAGCAAGAAATACGTCCAGCACCTCCGCCGTTGGTACGCGCAAAGCCATCCCGACGAGGACTTCGCCGAGACGTTCGCCGTCTGGCTGGCCCCGCGCTCCGACTGGCGCCGGCGCTACGCCGGCTGGCCAGCGCTCCAGAAACTGCTCTACGTCGACCGGCTGATGACGGAACTCGCCGGCGAGAAGCCGGCGGTGACCACGCGCGCCGTGGTGGATCCGGCGCGAATGCTCACGCGCACGCTGTTCGAGCACTACACGTATCGCCGCGCCATCTACTCGGTGGAACATCCCAAGACGTACGATGAAGACCTGCTGCGGCTGTTCTCCGATGCGCCGCGCAGCAGCGAACGCGAGGCGGCCGGCACCTTCCTCCGCCGGCATCGTCGCGAGATTCGTCGCGTCGTGTCGCGCTGGACCGGCGAGTACCAGTTCACGCTCGACCAGGTCCTCAGCGACATGATCGGCCGGTGCCGCGAACTGAAGCTCCGCGTGACCGGCCGCGAACGACAGCTCCTCACCGATTTCATGGTCCTGCTCACCGCCCGCACAATGGAATTCCTCTCCAAGCACGGTCGTCGCGACTGGATTGTCGTATGAAGAAAGTCCGCGTCCTCGCCCTCATGCACCCGCAACTGGTGCCGCCCGACTCGCTCGAGGGGCAGAGCGACAAGGACATCAACGTCTGGAAGACGGAGTACGACGTCGTCAGCAAGCTGCGCGGCTGCGGCCACGAGGTGCGGCCGCTGGGCGTACAGTACGAGCTCGCGCCGGTCCGTGACGCCGTCGAGTCGTTCCAGCCGCACGTCGTCTTCAACCTGCTCGAGGAATTTCACGGCGAGGTGGTCTTCGACCACAACGTCGTCAGCTACCTTGAGCTCCTCCGGGTCCGCTACACGGGGTGCAACCCGCGCGGCATGATCCTCTCGCGCGGCAAGGCGCTGTCCAAGAAGCTCTGCGCCTACCACCGCATTCGCGTCCCCGACTTCGCCGTCTTTCCGATGGGACGCAAGGTGCGCCGGCCGTCGCACCTGCAGTTCCCTCTCATCGTGAAGTCGCTCATCGAGCATGCCTCCGTCGGCATCGCCAAGGCGTCCATTGTCGATACCGACGAGAAGCTCACTGAACGTGTGCGGTTCGTGCACGAGCGCATCGGCACGGACGCCATCGCCGAGCAGTTCATCGACGGGCGTGAACTGTACGTCAGTGTCATCGGCAACGAGCGGCTGGTCGCGTTTCCCACCTTCGAACTGGTCGCCGAAAAGCGCGGCGCCGATGAGCCGCTCATCGCCACCGCGCGCGCCAAGCACGACATCGAATACCAGGAGCGCCACGGGATCGATATCCGCCCCGCCGAGCTCACCCCCGAGTTGGCCGCCGAGGCGGCGCACGTCAGCAAACGCATCTACCGCATCCTCGAGCTGAGTGGCTATGCCCGGCTCGACTTTCGGCTCGACGCGCGCGGGCATCTCTATTTTCTCGAGGCCAACCCGAATCCCGAGATCGCCGAGAAGGAAGAATTCGCCTCGTCCGCACGCCACGCCGGCGTCGCCTATCCCGAGCTCCTCGAACGCATCCTCCGTTTCGGCATGCGGCAACGGGCCTGAGACCGGGCGTTCCTGCCGGATCTCGATGCGCCAGAGGTGGCTCGCCCCCGCGAGCGATCGTAGCTTTTCCTCATGATGCCTCACTTGCTTACGCACTTCGCCCGCGGCGCGCGCCACGGCGCCCACTCGACGCGCACCGCACCCGTCTACGATCCGGCGTCCGGAGCCGTTGCCGCCCAGCTGCCGCTCGCCGATGCCACCGACATTGAGCTGATCATCGCCGATGCCCACGCGGCCGCTCTCGCGTGGGGAGAGCGCTCCGCGCTCGACCGCGCGCGCGTCCTCTTTCGGTTTCGCGAACTCTGCCTCGCCAGCATCAATGAGCTTGCCGTCCTCATCAGCGCCGAGCACGGCAAGGTCGTCGCCGATGCGCGCGGCGAGGTGCAGCGCGGACTTGAAGTCGTCGAGTTCGCCTGCGGCATCCCGCACCTCATGAAGGGCGAATTCAGCGATGGGGTGTCCAGCGGCATCGACATGCATTCGCTGCGGCAGCCGCTGGGGGTGGTCGCCGCCATCACGCCGTTCAACTTCCCGGCGATGGTTCCCCTGTGGATGCTCGGCCCCGCCCTGGCCTGTGGCAACGCCGTCATCCTCAAGCCGTCGGAACGCGATCCCTCGTGCCCGCTGCGCCTCGCCGAACTGTTTGTCGAGGCCGGCGGGCCGCCCGGCATCTTCAATGTGTTGAACGGCGACGCCGAGGCCGTCAACGCACTGCTCACCGATGAGCGCGTACGGGCCGTGAGCTTCGTCGGCTCCACCCCGATTGCCCGGCACGTCTACGAGACCGCCGCCCATCACGGCAAGCGCGTGCAGGCCATGGGAGGCGCCAAGAATCATCTCGTGGTGCTCCCCGATGCGGACCTTGACCAGGTGGTCGAATCGCTCATGGGCGCGGCATATGGATCGGCCGGCGAGCGGTGCATGGCCATTTCGGTGGCCGTCGTGGTTGGTGATGCCACCGCCGATGCCCTGGTGCCGCGCCTCGCCGAGCGCGTGCGCACGCTGCGCGTCGGCGCACCCACCGATGCCACCAGCGACATGGGTCCGCTAGTGACTGCGGCCCATCGTGACCGCGTACGCGGATTCATCGATGCAGGCGTGCGCGAGGGGGCGCAGTTGGTGGTCGACGGTCGCACGCATGCCGCCAACGCGGGCAGTGGCTTCTATCTCGGCGGTTCGCTGTTCGACCGGGTCACCGACACCATGGAGATCTACCGCGAGGAGATCTTTGGTCCGGTGTTGTGCGTCGTGCGCGTCGCGAGCGCCGATGCGGCGCTCGCGCTCTGCAATGCGCATCGATACGGCAATGGGGTGGCCATCTTCACGCGCAGTGGCGGTGCCGCCAGGGAGTTTGCCCATCGCGTGCAGTGCGGCATGGTCGGCATCAATGTGCCCATTCCCGTGCCGCTGGCGTTCTATTCGTTCGGCGGCTGGAAGGACTCCGCCTTCGGCGACCACAACCAGCACGGCATGGACGGCGTGCGCTTCTACACGCGGCTGAAGACGGTCACCACGCGGTGGCCTGCCGGAACAGACGCGGCATCATTCACGATGCCGCTGCTGCGGTAGGCCTCTCCCGGAGTTCCCTCCCCCGCTCTACTTCAGGCGACCGAACTTCTTCAGCGCCGCCATCACACGGTCGGCGGGCAGGCCATGCACGCGCAGGTTGTTCGCTCCGGTCATGGTGTCGGCGGCGAGCATCGCGTTGAGGATCGCCTCTTCCGTGGCCTGGATCGTCGCCGCAAACAGCGGAGAGATTGCGTCGTTCGACACCATCGTCACGCGCGCCGTGTCCCGCGGAGCGGCGGCGCCGGCGTTTGCCGTGGAAAACGCGACGAAGATGTCGCCCGACCCGTTGCCACCCGTTCCGCCCGTGCGCCCCACGCCCAGCGCCACGCGGGTGGCGATGCGTTTCAGCTGGTGCGGCATCATCGGCGCGTCCGTGGCCACAATCACGATGATCGACCCCAGTTCCGTTTCGTCAGCGTCCGCACCCGATGGCGGTGGCGGTGGCGCGCCGCACTGTCGGCGCGGCGAGCCGGCCGGCACCTCGCCCGCAGTGCACGACGCCAGGTCGCCCAACTCCGCGCCGACTGGCACCCCCGCCACGCGCATATCGCGCATCGAGCCGAAGTTGCACTGCACCAGCACGCCCACGGTGTAGCCACCCTGGGCCACACTCAGCTGGCGCGAAGCCGTCCCGATGCCGCCCTTGAAGCCCTCGCACACCATCCCGGTGCCACCGCCGACCGCGCCTTCCTCAGGCACCACGCCGCCACGCGCGCCGTCGAGCGCCGACAGCGCATGCTCCGGCTTCACGTGAAACCCGTTGATGTCGTTCAGTCCACCGTCATACGTCTCGGCGACCACCGGCAGTCCCCACGGCTGCATCCCGGGCTTCCCCACCTGCCACTGCAGGATCGCGTCGCGCACCAGGCCCACGCTGTGCGTATTGGTGATGCCGATCGGTCCTTCGAGCAGCCCGCCCTCCTGCAGCCACGTGGTGCCGGTCATCTCGCCATTGCCATTCAGCGTGAACCACGCCCCGAACACCGGATCGCTGCTGTGGCGCCCGCGCGGGTGCACAATCGTCACCCCCGTGCGCACGGGCCCCGTGCCCACCTTCAGCGGCCCCGCAGCCCCGCGAATGATGGTCGTCTGCCCGACCTCCACACCCTTCACGTCGGTGATGGCGTCGAGGGCGCCTGGCGTGCCGCCGATCAGCGGGGAAATGCCCAGCTCGCGCGCGCGCGGCCGCTGCGCGCCGGCGGCCGAAGACACAAGGACTGCCAACAAGATCATGCGCCGCACGGGGGGCCTCCTGCGCTCGCGCGCTCTGTAGTTCTCTGTCGTTCTCTGTCGTTCTCTGTCGTACTCTGTGGTTACTGTACTCGCCCCAGCGCCTTCCGCACCTTCTCCACCAGTTCCTCGATCTGCAACTCACTGATGATCAGCGGTGGCGACAACGCGATGATGTCGCTCGTCGTCCGGATCAGCACGTTCTGGTTGAAGAAGCAGTCCACAAAGACGTCGTACGCGCGCGTTCCCGGCGCACCGGCGCGTGAATCCAGTTCGATGCCCGCTACCAGGCCCAGGTTTCGCACGTCGATCACGTGCGGTGCGCCGCGCAGGGAATGCACCGCCGCCTCCCACGCCGGGGCCAGCGACGCCGCGTGCTCGAAGATCCCCTCCGAGGCATAGAGGTCGAGCGTCGCGAGCCCGGCCGCGGCCGCCAGCGGATGCCCACTGTATGTGTAGCCGTGAAAGAACTCGATGCCCTTCTCCGTCGCGTTCACCACCGTGTCGTAGATCGTCCCCGTCACGCACGCCGCGCCCATGGGCACCGCCGCGTTCGTCACGCCCTTCGCCAGCGTGATGATGTCCGGGGTCACGCCAAAATACTGCGCGGCAAACGGAGTCCCGAGGCGCCCGAAACCCGTGATCACCTCGTCGTAGATCAGCAGGATGCCATGCTGACTGCACAGCGCGCGCAGCTTCTCCAGGTACCCCGTCGGCGGAATCAGCACGCCCGTGCTCCCGGCCATCGGTTCCACGATCACCGCGGCAATCGACTCGGCGCCGTGTTCGGCCACGATCAGCTCAAGCGCCTCCGCCAGGTGCCCGCCCCACGACGGCTGCCCCTTGCTGTAGGCGTTGTGCGCCAGGTCGTGCGTATGCGGCAGGTGATCAACGTGCGGCAGCAACTGCGCCGAGAACGCCTTCTTGTTCGGCTCGATCCCGCCAACCGAAATGCCGCCAAAGCCGACGCCGTGATAGCCGCGCAGGCGGCCCACGAAGCGGGTGCGCTGCGGTTCGCCGCGCGCCTGATGGTACGCCAGCGCGATCTTCAGGGCGCTGTCCACCGCTTCCGAGCCCGAGTTCGAGAAGAACACGTGATCGATGCCGGTGGGCAGGAGCCCCGTGAGCTTCGTCGCCAATTGGAAGCTCGCCGGATGACCCATCTGGAAGCCCGGCGCAAAATCGAGCGTGGCCGCCGCCCGTGAAATCGCCTCGACAATCGGCGCTCGGCAATGCCCGGCATTCACGCACCACAGGCCAGCCGTGCCATCCAGGATCTGGCGCCCGTCGTCCGATTGGTAGTGCATGTCCTTGGCGCTCACCAGCAGGCGCGGTTTCGCCTTGAACGCCTTGTTGGCGGTGAACGGCATCCACAGCGCGTCGAGCGCCGGGTCGTGAGCGATGGTCGGGGTCGTCATGGTCGGAATCCTCGTGCGGGGAACCTGTCAAAGCGCTCGCGCGGTGGCAAGCGATTCCTCATCCGCTGTTGCGATTCCTCATCCGCCGCCGGCCATCCTTTCACCACGCCTTCATCGTTCCGTAACCCCGCCTCCACCGCGGGTCAACGCGTCGCGGGTACGATCGCGGTAGACCTCATCCCGGAGGATGTCATGTTCGCGCACTTGATCGCATCGGAGCCCGTTCGCCGCCGTTCGCCCGCCGGGTTCGCCGCCAGCCTCGTACTGCACGGAATTCTCGCGGCCGGCGCCATCATCACGACCTCGCACGCCAACACGCCCAGGGAGCCGCCCGCTACGCGGGTCCTGCCTGTGTACCGCGAACTGGTCCCCGAACCCCCCAGGGTTGTCGCACCTGAAGCGCGACCACCCGAGGTGCGGCCCACCCTGGCAGTGGGCCCCAGCATCATCAGTGTGCCCATCAACGTCCCGAATGGCATTCCACCCATCATCTCCCTGCGCGCGATCATCAACACCGACGAGCCGTTTGCGCTGCGGATCGGCACGCCCACCCGCCCCGGCGCTCCCGATATCAACGCGTTAATCGGTGATGGTGGTGTGCTGCTCGCCGATCAGGTCGAACGGCCGGTGGTGCTCGACCGCCGCTCGCCGCTGCCGCGCTTCCCGCAGTTGCTCAAGGACGCGGGCGTCGAAGGCATGGTGCGGGTGAGTTTTGTCGTCGACACGCTCGGCCGCGTCGAACTCGAGACGGTACGAATGGTGGAAAGCACGCACCCTGCGTTCGCCGTTGCCGTGCAAGTCACCCTGCCACGCCTGCGCTTTGCCCCCGCACGCGTCGGAGGCCGCGGGGTGCGCCAGTTGGTGGAGTTCCCGGTCCAATTTCGGTTGAACAGATAAGAGAGTACGACAGAATACGACAGAGTACGACAGAATACGACAGAGTACGACAGATGCGCGTCTGTAGTACTCTGTCGTATTCTGTCGTATTCTGTCGTTCTCTCTAAAACGACATCGAAAACGACTGCCCGCCGCCGCCCATGCTCGCAAACCGCGGGTTCACCACCGAGTTGAAGATCGACCCGAACTGGTAGCGAAGGCCCGCGAACCCGAAATACCGGTACCCCGTCGAGAGTGCCTGCTGGCGCGCAATCACTTCCTCGTTGCTCGCCTCGCCTCGTGGCAGGTACAGCTGGTCGCGCACGCGCGACGCACTTCCCGCGAAGTTCACCGAGAAACCCTTGCCGAGACGTACGTCTACGCCGCCGCTGATGCCCACGTTGTTGTACTTCAGCTGATTGAGAAACTGTGAGCCGTTCAGCGAGACATTCGCCGATCCCCATGGTTGCCGCGCCGAGACGCCAATCCTCAGCGAATGCGTCGGACGCGTTTCCTGGTCCTTGCCGTAGATGGTCGTCTCGCGATACTGGTACTGCTGCATGCCCAGCGAGTACAGCACCGTGAACTTGCGACGCGCGAACTGGTCGTACGGGTAATAGTCCCATTCCAGGGCGCCGTTGACGGTCGCATCCAGGTCGGTGTTGTAGAAGTCCGACCTGCTTGCACTGGCGCGCCCACCCACCGACCAGTGCGGCGTCACGCTCTTCACCACCATGCCGC
>CAYHCW010000120.1:0-7637 GCA_964355025.1 uncultured Gemmatimonas sp.
AGAACAGTTCGCTTCATCAGTGTCTCCTTCGCACGGCCGAGCTTGGCGTGCGTCAAGCATCGATCGTAACCCCAAATCAAGAAGCCACTGCGATCCATCCTAAAAACTTGGGGATCTGGCGATCTGGTGATCTCGTGATTGGCGTTCTGATTTGGGGATTTGGGGATTGCGGGACTTGGGTGCGGCAGTTCGCCCCCACCGATGTCGCACAGTTCAGTCGCCGCGCAGAGCGGCGACCGGGTCCAGCCGCGACGCCTTGCGCGCCGGCGCGGCGGGTCGGTACGGCGAGTAGAGCCGGCCGCCCTCGGCGAGGATGGCCGAGTGTCCTTCGCCAAGCGTGCGGCCCAGGACTCGGCTGACGCCATCTGTGTCAGTCGTGGCGGAGTGCCGTGCGGCGCACGACCACATCGAGCATTCGCGAGATGAAGGTCCGCATGGTTCAGCTCCTCGTCACTCTGCGCGGAGCGCGGTGACCGGATCAAGCCGCGACGCCCTGCGCGCGGGCAGCAGTGTCGCCGTTATCGAGACGGCGACCAGCAGCGCTGACACGCCGAGCAGCGCAATCGGGTTGTTGGCGCGGACATCAACCAGCACGGCCTGCAGCAGCGACCCTGCCGCCATGGCGCCGGTGAGGCCGAGGGCCAGACCGGCGGCGACCGGCACCAGCGCCCGTTTCAGGAACAACCACGCGATCTGCGACCGGCGCGCGCCGAGCGCAATCCGCACGCCCACCTCCTGAGTCCGCTGGGCCGCCGCATACGCCGTGACTGAATACAGCCCGAGCGCGGACAGCAGCGTCGCGATGACGGCGACGATGGAGAACACGACGCTCATCATGCGCGGGACGAACCGCGAACCATTGGAGACGCGCTGCAGCGATTGCAGGTTGAACAGCGGCAGGTCCGGGTCGAGCCGCCTCACTTCCTGCCGCAAGACATCGGCAAACTGCTCGGGGCGGCCCCGGACGAGCAGCGATGCCACCTTTCCGGGCCTCGCCGCGTGCGGCACATAGATCACCGGTGTGTGCCCGGACGCCACCTGCTGCCGCAGTTGCGGAGCCACGCCGACGATCGTGAATCGTTCGGGCGACGCGCCTTCGCCATCGCTGCTGAGCAGCACCTCGCGGCCAATCGGGTCGGTGCCCGGAAGAAACCGTTCCACGAAGCGCTCGTTCACCAACGCGGTCGGGCTGGCGCCTGTAGCCGCGTTGTCGAGGCCTACCCCACGAACCAGGGACAGTCCCAGCGTCTCGAAGTAGCGGTTGCCCGCGGCGACCACGCGCACCGTTCCCTTCGCGGTGTTGTCAATGACGACTTCGCCGCTTTCGGAGGCATTAAACGGCGGACTGCCGGCCAACGCCGCGGACTCCAGGCCGGGCGCGGCCGCCAGCCGTTCGTCGAGGGCTCGATAGAACGCCAGCCGGCGTTCCGCCGACGCGTACTGCGGCTCCGGCAGCGCGACGCGAAACTCCCACAGCCGCGCGAGGTCGAGCGCCTGATCCGAACGATACACACCCTCGGCACTTCGCACTAGCGCTCCCGCACTTGCGAGCAGAATCACCGTCAGTGCCAGCTCGCCCACCAGCAGGACGGCCGTCGTGCGGCGGGCGCGGGGGCTCGACATGCCCGACCGACCGCCCTGGTTCAGCACTTCGTTCAGGTTGGTGCGCGACAGGTGCAGCGCCGGCAACAGCCCGAACGCGAGTCCGGCGCTCGTGGACAACGCCGTGATGTACAGGACCAACCGGACATCAAACGTGAATTTGATCCAATAGGGCATGCCAAAGCCAATCGTCTCGGCCGCGAAGGCACGTGCGCCCATCCATGCCAGGGCGCCACCGATCAAGCCCGCGATGAGGGCCAGCAGAACGCTCTCAACCAGAAGCTGGCGGATAATCCGGATGCGGCTGGCGCCGAGGGCTGCCCGCATCGACATCTCCCTGGCGCGGGCGGCCGACCGGGCCAGCATCAGGCTGGCGGCGTGACTGCAGGCGATCAGCAACACGAGCACCACCGCCGCCACCAGCGTCATCGGCGCGGTATCGGTGACCCGCCCGACATAGGTCTCGTTGAGCGGCATCACCGTCGTCGGCCTCGTGCGATCGGCCTCCGAAACGGGCTGCGTTGACTGGAGAGCCGATAACTCCGCGCGCGCCCGTTCGGGGGTCACGCCGTCAGCCAGCCGCCCGACGATGCGCACGGGACGCAGGGCGGCCGCAGGCCCCTCCATGCCAGGCAGGCTCGCGATTGGCCGCCAGATTTGTTGGTCGATGGGATAGGTGAAGCCGTCGGGCATGACACCGATCACCGTGGCCGCCTGACCGTTGGTGCGCACCACGCGGCCAAGCACGGCAGGGTCGGAACCGTAACGATCGGCCCAGACGCGGTACCCGATGATCACCGCCGGCGCCGCGCCGGCCCGCTCATCGTCGGCGCGAAAGTCGCGTCCGAGCATCGGCCGCACGCGCAACAGGCTGAACGCGGTGTGGCTGACATACGTGCCGGCAAACCGGTCCGTCGCATTCGCCTCGTCGCCGAGGTTGATCACGGTGTCGACTTCCGCCGACAGGGCGGCGAAACTCCTCGACGTCGATCGCCAGGTCTCGAACACGCCGAATGGAATCCGCCGGCCCTGCGTCCGCGTGGGCTCGCCGCCAATGCCGACCAGCGCGCCGGCCTGGTCGAACGGCAGGCCGCGAAAGTTCATGCCGTACAGAAGGGACGCCATGGTGCTGCTGGCGGCAATGCCGAGCGCGAGCGCGGCGACGATGGCCGCGGCGAACCAGCGATCGCGCGCGATCAGCCTCAGCGAGTATCGGGTGTCCTGGATCAGTCCGTTCAGGAGCGGAAAGCCGCGCTGGTCTCGGTAGTGCTCCTTGATCTGATCCGGGCCGCCGAATGCCTTGCGGGCGGCGAGGTGCGCGTCATCCGGCGACAACCCGTTCGCGACATGCTCATCGACCAGCATGTCCAGATGCGCCTGCATCTCCTCCGACAGGCGATCCTCGCGCCGGCGGCGCAGGACGAGATCGAGAAGTCGCGAGATGAGGGTTCTCATGGGCTATTCGTGACGGAGGGCGGTCATGGGATCCAGTCGCGCGGCACGGCGTGCCGGGACGAGCGCCGCCGCCAGGCCAATCACTGCCAGAAATGCGGCGACGCCGACGACGAAGCGCCAGTCGTTGGTGCCCGCCTCAGCGACAAAGATGGTCATCAGATCGAGGGACGCCAACGCGCTGGCGACGCCGGTGATGCTTCCCAGTATCACGAGCAGCAGAGTGCGCCGGCCGATCAACCAGCTGATCGAAATCGCCGGCGCGCCGACCGCCATGCGGACGCCTATCTCCCCGGTGCGGGCAGTCACGGCATGAGCGGTGATCACGTAGAGTCCCGCCGTCGTCACCAACAGTGCGACCAGGCCCAGCGCGATGAAGATTCCGGATGCGATGTAGTGCGTGAAGAGCCGTGCCGACAGCACCTGCGCCGCCGTTTGCGGCGACACGAGCGGAATGCCCGCATCAAGCGCGCGCAACTCCTCCCGCAGGACCGGTGCCAGCGCCCGCACATCGGCCGGGGAGCGGGCGACAATCGCCAGGTACGGGGACGTCTCTCCTCGATACGGCAGGTACGCGATCGGGATGGCCTCGGTCACGATCGTCTGGCGGATCGACGGCGAAACGCCGACGATGGTCAGCCATGGTAGTGCCCGGTCTGGCGCCGCCGTTTCGACCAGCCGAATTTGCTGGCCGATCGGATCGGCCTGCGGAAAGTAGATCTCGGCAAAGCGCTGGTTGACGATTGCCACCGCGCTGCCGGGCGCTTTGTCCGCTGCCTCGAACACGCGCCCGCGAACGAGCGTCACGCCCATGGCCTCGAAGTAGCGTGGGCTGATACTCACGATGCTCAGATCCGGCGCCAGCAGGGGATCGCCGATTGGCTGATTGGGCAGCACCAGCTTGTGGCGTGGTGGCACTCCTGAGAACGGCGCAGTGCTCGCCACCGCAGACGCGGCAATGGCCGGGCGGCCCTGCAAGCGTTCGGTATACCTGGTGACGAACGCCAGCCGCACATCGTCGTTGCCATAGGCGGGCGGCAGCGTGAACCGGGCCGACATCATGTGTTCCAGGTCGACCACGCGATCAGCGTCCCGCAACGACAGCATGGTGCGGATCAGGATGCCGGCGCACGCCAGCACCACGAGCGACAACGCAATCTCGGCGACCACTAGGCCGCTCGTCCATCGTTGCAGCCGCCGCGGCGTGCCGCCGCGTCCGCCTTCCTTCAGCAGCTCAATCGCCTTCGTCCGCGAGAGGTAGAGCGCGGGAACCAGTCCAAACAGCACCGGCGTCGTCACGCACAGCGCCGCCAGGAATCCGATCACGCGCGCGTCCATCGAGAAGACTACCCAGGTCGGCCGCGAGACCTCGGCCATGGTGAAGTCGACAAACGCCACGCCGGCGAGCGAGACGACATAACCGACGAGACCAGCCGCCATGGCCAGGACCAGGCTTTCGATCATCAGCTGGCGGACGATTCTGAGGCGGGTGGCGCCCAACGAGACCCGCAACGCGATTTCGCGCGAACGGCCGGCCGCGCGGGCCAGCAGCAGGTTGGCCGTGTTGGCGCACGCGATTAGCAGCACGAGACCGGTGACCAGGAGCTGAGGCGGCAACACGCGCCACCAGCCGCCGTTGTTGAACTCGGCGTACCGCACCACGGTGGTCTGCAGCTGGCGGTGGCTGTCAGGATGCTGTTGCGCATGGCGGGCCTCGACCGCGTCGAGCTCGGTTTGCGCCGTCGCGATCGTGCTGCCGGGCGACAGCCGCCCCACGACACCAAGGTTGCGCGTGCTGCGCGGTTGGTTCAGTACGGCCGGCCCGAGCGCGAGGGTTTGCCACGCGTCGGTCGCCCCGGGATACCCGAAGCCCTGGGGCATGACGCCGATGACGGTAGCAAAGGCTGTTCCCAGTCGGACGCTGCGGCCGACGACGGACGGGTCACCGCCGTAACGGCGCTGCCATAGCGCATACGACAGGATCACGACCGGCGCGGCGCCCGCGGCGTCCTCCTCCGGTCGAAACGCGCGACCGCGTTCCGGCGCCACGCGCAGTGTTCCGAGAGTGTTGGCCGAGACATGGGTCAGGCTGATTTGATCCGGCGCCAGGCCCTGGTCGCCGATCGTGACCGTCGCACTTCTGTACGCCGTCAGTTGGGCAAACGACTTCAGCTCGGATTGCCAATCCTGGTACTCCAGCCACGAGGCACCGACGGTTTGCGATCGCTGGAGATCGAAGTGGCGGAGTCCGACAATCTCGTGGCCGCCCGGTACCGGCAGGTCCCGCAACAACAGCGCGTTCACCATGGTGAACGACACGTTGCTGGCGCCAATGCCGATCCCGAGCGCCATGATGGCGGTAATGGTGAGGGCGCGCTCCTTGCCGAGCATCCGGATGCTGTAGCGGGCGTCCTGAGTGAGGGCATCGATTATGGGCAGACCGCGCTGGTCGCGATAGCGTTCCTTGACCTGGTCGACGCCGCCGAATGCCTTGCGGGCGGCGAGCCGCGCGTCGGCAGGGGACATGCCATGCGCGACAAGGTCGTCAGCCATCAGGTCGAGATGCGCCTGGATCTCCTCGGACAGCCGGTCCTCCCGTTGGCGCCGCAGCACGAGATCAAGCAATCGCGAAATGAAGGTCGGCACCGCTCACGACTCCTCGAGCAACCGATTGATCGTGACGACCGTCCGCGCCCACAGGTCGGCTTCGGCGGCGAGCTGCCGCTTGCCGGCCGCGGTAATTGTGTAGAACCGCGCTCGCCGGTTGTTCTCGCTCATCCCCCAGTCGCTCTTGATCCAGCCCTTCTGCTCTAGCCGAAGTAGGGCGGGATAGATCGTCCCCTGGTTCAGCGCGAGGGAGCCCTGCGCCACCTGCTCGATGCGGCGGGCAATGCCGTAGCCGTGCAGCGGACTGAGCGCCGCCAGCGTCTTGAGGACCATGAGGTCGAGCGTGCCGTAGGGGACTTCGGAGTTGGATGCCATGTTGATAGTCAACAGAAGGTCTCACGACTCGTGTTGATAGTCAACAGGGCGAGAGCGAATGTTGTGATCTCGTGATCTCGTGATTTGGGGATTTGGCTCACGGATTTGGGGATTTGGGATTTTGGGATTTGTCGATTTCTGCGCTAGTGGTTGGCGGTTCGAGTGGCAGCAATTTCCATCCTTCCGACACTGGAAGTCGATTTAGGCCGGAAATCGGCTGGCATACCCTGTGCTCCTTATGTGAGCCATGGACAAGAACGAACTTCAGGAGCGGAGCCTCCGGTTTGCCGTGGCGATCACCGGCCTGACGCGGGTCCTGCGCGACAGCCCGGCCAGCCGGGGGCCGGCGGATCAGTTATCTCGTTGCGCCACTTCCGTCGGTGCCAACTACCGAGCCGCCTGTCGCGCGCGATCGCGGGCCGAGTTTGTTTCCAAGCTCGGACTCGTCGTGGAGGAGATCGATGAGGCCGTCTACTGGCTTGAACTCATGACCCGCAGCGGCCTGACGTTGCCAGCGAATTCAGAAGATCTACTGGACGAGGCGCAGCAACTTCGGGCGATCTTCGCCGCCTCGTACGGCACCGCGCGGAAGAACCATCAGCTCGCCCAGAAGCATCGCCGCGCTCGAGGGTAGATCGCCAAATCCGCCAAATCGCCCAAATCCCTAAGTCCCCAAATTACGCAACCCAAATCACCAAATCACCAAATCCCGAGATCGCCAAATCAGCATGACGACGCCGTGCTCTCCACGTTCAGGTCGAACATCGGCCGCAGCCTCGTCCCGGCGATGTTCCCCGCGAACGCCGCCACCAGCCACAGAGGCGCAGCCGCCGCCGGCGCCGACCAGTCATGCCTGCTCCTCCGGCGGCACTAAAGTGCCGCCCTCCTGGCACTCCTAGAACGTGAACCCGGCGCTGACGCCGAAGGTCCGCGGGCGGCCGTTCTCGCCGACGAAGCCCGACGGCGCGAATCCCGGATAGGGAATGGCGATGGGCACGTAGATCTGGTCGAAGGCGTTGCGCACCCAGGCCTCGGCGAACAGCCACTTGCCGCGCGCGCCGGCGCGGAAGTTGGCCAGGCCGTAGGCGTCTTGCCGCGCGGTGTTGGCTTCGTCGTACTCGAACGCCCCGTACGCCACCGCTTCGCCGCGGCCGTAGATCGTCACCGCCGGCGTGATCGCGCGCTGGTGAAGCCGAACGTCGCGAACAGGTCAACGCCCTGGACGGGCCGGGCCGCCAGTTCCATCTCCAGGCCGCGGCTGCGCGCGCGGCCGACGTTGGCGATGTAGAACTGGCCGGGCACGAAGGGATTCGGGACGTTCAACTGCAGGTCGTCCCATTTGATGTGGAAGACGGCGGCGCGCGCCGACATCTTCCCGCCGGCGAACGAGAATGCCGGGGCGAGCAGGGTCACCAGGACGGCAAGACGCGTTCTGAACATCGGGTCACCATGCACGACGGCCGTCGTGATGGCTCCCACGCGGCAGCGAGATGGATTGGCTTTTGTCCCAACCGCCGTCCCGCGACCGGCGGACGTTCGGTGTAGGCTAGGCCGCAGATTGACGCAGATTACACGGACAGGCTCCTCGCCGAGCACCATGG
>CAYHCW010000121.1:0-7591 GCA_964355025.1 uncultured Gemmatimonas sp.
TGCCACAGCATGCACAGCCCGAAGTCGGCGACCGGCGCGCTGAAGACCAAGAACGACTCCGAGACCTGCTTCACCTGCCACAAGGCGGAGCGCGCCAAGTCGATGCGCACGTCGCACCACCCGGTACGCGAAGGAAAGATGGGCTGCTCCAGCTGCCACAACCCGCACGACGGCAGCAAGCCGAAGATGCTCAAGGCCGAGTCGGTGAGTGATCTCTGCTACACGTGCCACACCGAGAAGCGCGGACCGTTCCTCTTTGAGCATGCACCGGTCCGCGAGGACTGCGTGGCGTGCCACGATCCGCACGGCTCCAACCACCCCAGGATGGTGACGCAGAAGCAGCCGACGCTCTGCTGGAGCTGCCACCTCACGGGTTCGGGCCACTTCGGATCTGGCGACAACTACTCCACCGAGAAGGGTGTGCCAGCGGCACCCACGGGAGCCCCGACGGGCTATCCCACCGTGAACTCGCGGTTCATCGGGCGCGCCTGCACCAAGTGCCACCTGAACATCCACGGCTCCAATTCGCCCTCGGGCGCCTTCTTCATCCGGTAACCTACCCATGACACGCGCATACAAGATGTCAGCGTTCGTCGCCATGGGGCTTCTCATGGCGGCGTCGACCGCGGCGGCGCAAAAGGCGCCGGCCGTCACCAGCGGCGGCCAGATTACGATCACCACGCTGGGCAGGGAAGATGTGCTTTCTTCCAAGTTCTCCGAGTACCGCGAAGTGCCGACGGGGGTCTCCATTCCCTTCGTCAACCTGTTCGCGAACAGCAAGAATGTCGACTTCAGCGTCACCGGGTACAATGTCCAGCAGTCGGACCAGCGCTTCCTCGGGTCGCTGAAGGCCCTCGGCATGGGGATTAAATTCGATTACAACCAGATTCCCCACAACATGGGGAACGATGGTCGGTCGATCTTCAGTGAATCGTCCCCGGGTGTGTGGACGATGAGCGCAACGCTCCGCCAGGCGTTGCAGAACGCGGTCGTCGCGACCGCGTCGTCGGCGCGCACGTACTCGTTCTACTCGGCGCTGCTCGCGCCGACGTTGGCCTCGACGAACGACGTCGATGTGTCCGGCGTGCGCAAGACGGGCAACTTTGCACTGAACCTCGGCAAGCGCCTGCCGGTCGACGTGACACTTTCGTACCGGAACGAGTTGAAGGAGGGCTACCGCGGCCTGAGCGGCGGCAACGTCCGTGGCACCGTGAACCCGTCCTACGAAGTGGCGAGCCCGCTGGACGAGATCACGCACGACTTTGGTGTGCGTGCCGCCAAGAACTTCAAGTCCGGCAATGTGTACGCGACCCTCAACCGGAACGTGTTCATCAACCGGGCTGAGACGATGATGCTCGACAATCCGTTCCAGGCATACGATGCCGCGGTGTTGTCGGGCGTGGGCGGCCCGGCCGCCGACCGCTTCGTCATGGCCCCGGACAACGAGGCCACCACGAGCTCGGCCGGGTTCCTGCTGAAGCTCAAGCGGCAGACGCGTGTCAGCGGCAGCTTCACGCTGTCCGCCAGGACGCAGGATGCGCAGTTCCAGCCGTACACGGCGAACAGCGCGGTGCTGACGCCCGGCGGCCTTCAGGCCGCCAACCTGGCGACGTTGCCGCAGCAGTCGTACGGCGGCAAGGTCAACACGACGAGCTACAACCTGTCGTTCTCGAGCAGGCCGCTCGAGGGGTTGAATATCCGGGCGCAATACCGGGTGTACGATCTGGCGGACAAGTCGAACAAGTGGGTCAGCACCGGTGACATGTCGACGCCCCATGCGAACTGGAACGTCGTGACTCCCACGGCCGACAACCCCTATGGCCACCCGACGGCCAACATCTACGACACCAAGAGCTCGCGCTTCACGGCGTCGGCGAGCTACGACATCCGCGCCCTCACGCTCGAGGGTCAGCTACGCAGTGGCTCGCTTGAGCGGACCAGTCGCGAGGCGACTAGCGGCAAGGAGAGCGGAATGGCGCTCACCGCGCTGTTCCATGCCAACGAGTGGCTGGGCGTGCGCGGCACCTACGACCTGGGCAAGCGGACTGCGGAAGGTCATACCATCTACGGGTTCCAGGTCGACGAGGCTGCGTTCGAGAATACGCGCACGGGCATCGACATCGAACTGACGCCGATGGCCGGGCTCGAACTGAGCCTCGCGTACTTCCGCCGCGATGTGCAGTACGTTGACCGTCCGGACCGGGTTCCGGTATCCTCGGGCGTGCCGACGGCGGGTGGCGTGGCCTTCCCGGGCACGCCGAGTGGACTGCTCGACGCCAAGTACGACAGCTATACCGGCGAGATCAACTATTCGCCCAACGAGCGCATCGAACTTGGCGCGTACTACACCTACGAGAAGGACGTCACCACGAATCAGTGGTCGACGACCACCGGCTTGGCCCTGAACAACCTGCTGAAGTACGCGGCCAGCAACGAGACCGGGACCTTCGGCGTGAACGCGGTCGTCCAGCTCGTGCCCGACAAAGCCACGCTTTCGTTGAACGCCGTCAGCCAGAACGTGGACGGCCTGATGGACATCACTGCGCGCGAAGCCGGTACGTTCTACACGCCGGGCCGTACGACGCTGATTCCGGCGGGCCAGGGCGGTGCGGCGGACATCCCCGAGTGGGACGACACCAAGCTGACCACGCTGTCGGCGCAGTTGAGCTATGCCATGGCCGCGAACTGGACGCTCTCGACCGGCTACGTGTACGAGAAGTACGATTTCAAGGATGCGATGAACAGCAGCAGCCTGCTGATGCCGGCGCATGTCTACATCTTCATGAAGCCCAACGACGGCGCGTACGACTCTAACCGAGTGTATGCCAAGCTGAGCTTCAAGTTCTAGCGTAGCGAACCTCACCGCAGCCTGGCCTGATGTTCGGGGCCGGGCAGCGTGAACGGACACGACAAGGGGCCCTCCGGATGGCGACATCCGGAGGGCCTTTTGCCTTGCTGCCGAGCGTGAGCCCCGTGCGGTCAGGGCGTCGAGCCGGAGCCCCCTTGGCCCCCGGGTCCACCCGGCCCGAGAATCCCCGTGTCCACCAGCACGCCTTCGACGGCGTCGGGGATCATCCCCGGCCAGAGCAGGAACCCCTGCAGAAGGATCATCGGCCGCGGCGCGCGATTGGTGCCGGCGTAGCGGTGCCGCGCCCAGAGTTCATACGCGAGCGCAATCACGCCTCCTGCCGAAGCAAAGACGCACCACGTGCCCACCGCCACCCGCAGCGGCAGCACGATGAGCATCCAGGCGCCCACGGCGTACGACGTCACGATGCCCATGGTGCGAATGCCGCGGAGTGCCGGGTTGAACACCACGCAGCAGCCAGTGAAGAGCGCGACGCCGAACAGCATCAGCGTCCACATGACGTCAAAGAACCAGATGGTCACGGGCGATTTCTGGTGCGAGGGTTCAGACGTGCTGATTTACGAGGATCATGCACGGCTCCCGGCTGCCGGGCGCGGCGCGTTCCATCCCTTCGCGGCGGCCATGCGGGCAAGCAGCACCAGGCTGATGGCGATCAGCAGCACGAGGCCCTGCAGTATCATTGCGGTCGTGTCGACCGGCGCCTCGCCGCTCATCAGGAACATCGAGGCATCCTGGACGACGAGCGCCGCGAGCGAGGCGATGAACAGCGGCATCGCCCATCCCCTGCGCATGATGAGGCCGACGCACCCCGCCGCGCCGCCCCACACGGCCACCGCCGTCGCTCCTACCGACCAGGCGGGCCGGGCGGCGTACATCGCCTGCTGGGCCGCAGTGAGCTTGGCGACGTCCTCGGGCGTCAGCATCACGTCGCCCAGGTAGGCGGCGCATCCAATCAGGTTCCACAGCAACGCGGTGATGGCAACCGGCAAGAACCACTTTGGCGCCTGTTCCATGATCCGACTCTCCGGGTGAGGGGCGGCGCCAGAATAGGTGCTATCGTGCGAAGCCGCAAGGCAGCCGGCCTTCGCGCTGTCCGCCGACATTCCTGGGGTTTGCGCACGCTGCGCCCTGATGTTAAGCTACCTCAACACTCTTAAGGCCACAGTGTCACTCCCTCGCCTGGGCGCCCTGCCGTGGCGCGCCGAGCGGAAGCCCCTGAGTTGAGGAACGCCCCGTGGACATCTGGAAGCGCTTCGGCGAGAAGGAAATCTCGCACTCCATGGCCCATTACCTCCAGGCCGTGGCCGCGCTCAAGGCGGAAAAGGGTCACGCTCGCGTAGGAGACATTGCCGACCACCTCGGCGTGTCCAAGAGCGGCGTGACGTCGATGCTGCGCTCGCTCGAACGGCACGGCCTCGTGCGCCACGAACGTTACGGCTGCGTCGAGCTGACCAGCACCGGCGCCGGGCTCGCCACCCGCACCGAGTCGAGCCGGCGCGTGCTCACGATGTTTCTCACCGACATCCTCGGCGTGAGCGAAGCGATTGCCAGCGAAGACGCCTGTATGATCGAACATCTGGTGAGTTCCGAAGTCTCGGTGGAATTGCTGCGGCTCACCACGTTCCTGCGGTCGCAGCACCCGGTGGCCAGGCAGTTCCGCGATGCGTATCGTGCCAGCCCGCGCGCCTGTGCAGCGCACGCCGCCGGTGCGTCGGGCTCGCCCGACAGCTGCGGCGTGTGCGCCGACACGTGCCTGCACGACTCGCTGATGTGCGACATCGGCGTCGCCGCGGCGCGCCCGTGAGTGTTGCCCGCCGGACCGGCGCGAACGACGAACGTGCGCTCGACGCGCTGGCCGCCGGGGAGCGCGGCGTGATCAGCGACATCGACTGCGACCCATCCATCGCGCGGCGCCTCATGGAACTGGGGCTGGTGCCCGGCACGGACATCGAGATGATCCGCCGCGCGCCACTCGGCGATCCCCTCGAAGTCCGTGTGCGCGGCGTGCACCTGTCCCTCCGCCGCTCGGAGGCGCGCCACATCCATGTTGCCGCTCGCTGAGCCCGCGCCGCGGCGCGTCGCAATACTCGGCAATCCCAACGCCGGCAAGTCGACGCTGTTCAACGCGCTCACCGGACTGCGCCAGAAGGTGGGGAACTACCCGGGCGTCACGGTCGAGAAGAAGACGGGAGCCTGCGAACTTCCGTCGGGGCGCCGCGCCGAGATCGTGGACCTGCCCGGGAGCTACAGCCTGCAGCCCGCGTCGCCCGACGAGATGATCGTGCGCGACGTGCTGCTGGGCCTGCAGGAAGACACCCCGCCCCCCGACCTTATCGTCTTCGTCGTCGACGCGACGAACCTCGACCGACACCTGTACCTGGCGCTGCAGGTCATCGAACTCGGCCGCCCCCTGCTGCTCGTGCTCAACATGATGGACATGGCGCGCGCGCGCGGCCAGCGCGTGGACGAGCGCGCGCTCGAGCGCCAGCTGGGCGTGCCGGTGCTTGGCATCTCGGCGTCGAAGGGCGAGGGGCTCGCGGCGCTGCGCGAGATGATGGACCGCGACGTCGAGCCCTCCACGCGCCACTTTCGGCAGTGGCCGCCGTACCTGCAGCGCGTGCTCGACCGGCTGGAGCAGCGCGTGCCGCGCCACGCGGCGCTGCCCGACCGCGCCCGTCACGACCTGGCGCTCGCGATGCTGCTCGACCACGGCGAGGACGACGCGCTGGCGCGTCACGTGCCCCCCGAGGCGCTCGCCGACGCGCGCACGATTGCCCAGAGCCTCGACCAGCGCTCACCCGACTGGCGATCGGAGGACGTGACGGGCCGCTACGAGGAGATCAGCGCGCTGCTCGCCGAGGCGGTGATTGCCCCGGGCGAGCACGGCGACCGGCGGCGCGAGGCCATTGACCGCGTGCTCACGCACCGCGTGGCGGGCCCGGTGATCTTCGTGGTGCTGATGGGCGCGGTCTTCCAGTCGGTCTTTGCGTGGGCGCAGCCGGCCATGAACCTCATCGACCTGCTCGTCAACCGTGTCGGCACCAGCGTGGCCCACGCCATGCCGGCGGGCGCGCTGCGATCGCTGCTGGTGGACGGCATCATTGCCGGCGTGGGCACGACACTGACCTTCGTGCCGCAGATCGCGATCCTCTTCCTGTTCCTCTGCGTGCTCGAGGACAGTGGCTACATGGCGCGCGCGGCGTTCATCATGGACCGGCTCATGAGCCGGGTGGGCCTCTCGGGGCGGTCATTCATTCCGCTGCTGTCGTCGTTCGCCTGCGCGATTCCCGGCATCATGGCCACGCGCAGCATCGACAACCGGCGCGACCGGCTGGCCACGATCATGATTGCGCCGTTCATGTCGTGCAGCGCGCGACTGCCGGTGTATGCGCTGCTCATCGGCGCCTTCGTGCCCAACCGATGGGTGGGCATCGTCACGCTGCCGGGCATCACGCTCTTTGCGATGTACTTCCTGGGGATCGCCGCGGCCATCAGCATCGCGTGGGTGCTCAAGCGCACGGTGCTGAAGGGCGGCCGGCCGCTGTACGTGATGGAGCTGCCGCCCTACCGGATGCCCTCGTGGCGCTCGGTGCTCATTACCGTGCGCGAACGCAGCCTGCTCTTTTTGCAGAAGGCGGGCACGGTGATCCTCGCCGTCTCGGTGGTGCTCTGGTTCCTCGCGAGCTACCCCAAGGGCGGCACGGCGGTGCGCGCGCTCGAGGCGCAGCAAGCGGCGGCCGTGGTGGCCGGCGATTCTGCGGAGGCTGGCGCGCTCGACCGGCGCATCGCCGGCGCCGCGCTGGAGCACTCGTTCGCCGGCCAGGTGGGGCGGTTCATCGAGCCGAGCATCGCGCCGCTGGGGTTCGACTGGCGCATCGGCATCGGCCTCATCACGTCGCTGGCCGCGCGCGAAGTGATGGTTTCGACGATGGCGACCGTATTCAACCTGGGCAATGTCACCAGCAACGTGCAGCCGCTGCGGCAGAGCCTGCGTGAAGCCACCGATGCGCGCACCGGGCAACGCGCCTACACGCCGCTCACCGGCATCAGCCTGATGGTGTTTTACGTGCTGGCCTGCCAGTGCATGTCGACGCTGGCCGTGGTGCGACGCGAGACCAACTCGTGGCGGTGGCCCATCTTCATGCTCGTCCTGATGAACGCGATGGCGTGGCTGGCGTCGTTCGCCGTCTTTCAGGGCGGCAAGCTGCTGGGGTACGGCGCGTGAGCGGCGTCGGCTGGCAGGACATTACGGCCGCGGTGGTCGTGCTGGGCGCGCTGGTGTACCTGGTGCGTCGCAACCTGCGCGCGCGCAAGAGCGCGGCCGTGTGCAGCAGCTGCGCGGGGTGCGCGGCCACGCCGGCGGCGGCGGCGCCGGCCGGCGGCGAGACGCTGGTCAGCATCGGCGTGGCGCCTGATGCGCGTGCCCGCAGACGACAATAAGGGAGAACGACCATGTGTTCGATCCTCGGCATCTTCGGCGCAGACCCGGCCGCCGACCTCTCGTCGCTGCGGGCGCTGGCACTGTCGCAGTCGGCCAAGCAGCGGCATCGCGGTCCCGACTGGAGCGGCGTGTACGCGGCCCCGGGCGCGCTGCTGGTGCACGAGCGCCTCGCGATTGTCGATCCCGCCGGCGGCGCGCAGCCGCTGCGCTCGGCCGATGGGGCGCTGGCGCTGGCCGTGAACGGCGAGATCTACAACCACAAGGAACTCGAGCGCGGCCTG
>CAYHCW010000122.1:0-7581 GCA_964355025.1 uncultured Gemmatimonas sp.
GGTGCGGCGTGCAGAAGTACGGATACGCGCCCGGCTTGATGTTGCCAAGCGAGAGCGTGAACGATTCGCCCGCCACCATCATCAGCTTGCTGGAGAGTTCGGCAATCTTCTCGGTGCCGAAATTCGCATCGAGCTGGCCCTTCACGTCAGCCGGAATCACGGCCGGGTCAAACGCCACGTTGTGGGGACCCATCGACACGAAAACGAACTTGATGCCGTCGCCGGCCTTCACCGTGATGTTCGCCGGCTCGTAGCGATAGCCCGCCGCGTCGCCAACCATCTTCACTTCGTGCGTCGTCCCCGTGATGGGGGCCGCCGCGCCCGTTACGGCCGGAGCTGCTGCCGCCGCCGCAGCCGGAGCCGCCGCGCTATCCGTTGCCGGCGCCTTCTCGCCACCACCGCACGCGCCGAGAACAATGGCGCTCGCCACGAGCGCCGAACCGATGTACCGCATGACGTTCCTCCAGGAACCGATCTTGATGATGAGAATGAGCACTTCGGGGGGACTCCCCTCAAGACATCAAATCTACCGAGAAATTCCGGTAAATGAAGGGGAATTCCGCGCCCTAGAACGACTCGGCGATCCGGCGCGTGATGCGCGCCGGGTCACCGATGTACACCCATTGCACGTCACGCAGGTACCGGCGCGACACGCGCCGCACATCGTCGCCGGTGACGGCGCGCAGGTCGGCGATGAACCGCCCGGCCGCGTGCCAGTCTCCCTTGTACAGCTGCGACCGCGCCAGGAAGTCCGCCTGGGCGGTGCTCGTCTCGTTGTCGAGGAAGTACTCGGTGAGGAACTGCTGGATGAGCGGCGCCAGGGCCTGCGTGGGGATGGTAATCTCCTGGAGCAGGCGCACCTGGTCACGCATGATCTTCAGCGCCGAATCGGGAAGCGTGGTCGTGACGTAGAGGCCGCCCGAGACGAGCGCGCGATCACTGTAAGGAGCGGCGGCCGTGTAGGTGAGGTTGTTCTTCGAACGGATTTCGCTGAACAGCTGCCCCGACAGCACCGCCGCGGTCACGCGCAGCGCGGCCGCGTCCTTCTCATTCGCCCGCGGGCCACGATACGTGCCGCTCAGGTAGTTCGTCGGCAGCGTCCGGGAAATGACCGCCAGCGACGACGCGCGCGCCGGCAGCGTGTCGGGCATCGTCCAGGCATACGTGCCGGCCGGCAGGGTACCCAGCGACGACGCCACCATGCGCTCGAGCCTGGCGCGCGGCACATTGCCCACCACCACGAGCAACAACCGTGACTTCACCAACTGCTCCCGTCGCCACTGCAGCAGTGACTCACGGGTGATCGCCGAGAGCGACGCCGCGCTCCCCGTGGGCGACAACCCGTACGGATGCCCGCGAAACGCGATGCTGTCGACCGCGCGCGCCAGGAGCGGCTCGGGATGTTCATTCACCTGCACGAGCCCGCTCAGGGCCTGATTGCGGATGAAGTCGATTTCCGCCGGATCAAGCCGCGGGCGCAGCAACCGGTCGGTAAAGACACCCCACACCGAATCGAGCACTTCCGTCGTCGCGCGAATCCCGAACAGTGTCCAGTCGTCACTCGCGTCGAGGGCGGTCGAGCTGCCCGTGCGCGCCATCACCCGCCGGAGGGCATCCTTGGAGTGACGCTCCGTGCCTTGCTCACTCACCGCCAGGTAAAACGGCTCGATGCCGGCTGTCTCGGGCGTCGAGTTTCGGACGCCGCCAAGCAGGTAGAGGTTGACCACCACGAGGTTGGCCGTGCCCTGGCGGTGAATCACCTGCACCCCGTTCACGCTGTAGCTCACGGTCGAGGTGTCGCGCACCACGAGGGGTTGCTTCACCGGACCGGTCGGGAGGGCCGTGCGAACCTGCTGCGCGTGCGCCGAGGCGGCCAGCACGAGCGCGACGATGGCGTGCAGCGCACGCATCAGCGGTTCTCCCGGGGCACGGAACGCTTTGGTGCAGGGGCCGAAGCCGGTGTGGGCACGGCACGTGCCGACGGCGTTCCCCAGCGCGCCAACTCGTCCTCGGTCAGCTTGAGCTGTGTGCGCACCTCTGCCGACAGGAGCACACCGGTGACGTGCGGCTTGTCGATGATGTACTTGCGCGCATAGTCCTGCAGCTGCACGGGTGTCTGACGCGCCATTTCGTCCACGTACTTCAGGTAGTAATCCAGTCCCGAGACGCTCCGCCAGAAGCCGATGGTGTGCGAAAACTCGGAGCTGCGCTCGCGCCCGAACGCCGACGAGACGGCCCGCTGCGCCTTCACGGCATTGAGCTCCTCGACGTTGAAATACCCGGGGGTCATCACCGCGCGCAGCTCGACGTCGAGCGCCGCGAGCGCCGCGCGCAGTTTGTCGGGGTTCGCCTGCCCGCTGATGGTGATCGGCCCCACGTTGTTGAGCGTGTAGTAATTGACCACCACGCCCTCCCAGAGGCCGCTGTCCACCAGCTTCTTCTGGAAGCGCGAGGCCGGGGCATTCAGCAGATCGCTGAAGACGTCCGCCACGAACGTCGCCTGCTCGTCCTTTCGCACGCTTGGTCCGTGCCACTGGATCTGTACGGTTGCGAGATTTACCGGCTCTTCGCGGATGTAGCCGACGCTGCCGGCGAGCGGCGGAATGGGCGGCACGGGCGCCGCGACAAACGGATCGGCACCGCGCTTCCACGGCCCGAGAATCCGTGCCGCCTGCGCAAAGACCGCCTCGGGGTTCACGTCGCCCGCCACGATGAGCAGCGAGTTGTTGGGCAGGTAGTACAGGTCCTTGATCGCGCGCATCTTCCCGGGTGTCGTGCCCCGAATGACATCGCGATCACCAATCGTGTTCTTCCGGCTGAACTGCGTGGTCCAGAGCCGCCGCCCCATTTCCTGGTCGAATCGAAAGTACGGGCTCGACTCATTCTGGTCGTACTCGCCGATCACGACTTCGCGTTCGCGTGACAGTTCCTCGCCGAGGAACTTCGGCGCCAGCAGCGCCGCCGCAAGAAAATCGAGGCCGGCGGCAACCGAGTCGGACGGTAGCGTGAGGTAGTAGTTCACCAGTTCTTCGCCCGTGGACGCGTTGAATACTGCACCCAGTTGCGACGCGCGCTCGATGGTCTCCTCCGGCTCGGGATACCGGTCGTTCGCCTTGAAAAACATGTGTTCATACAAATGGGCGAGCCCGGCAAACTCCGGCGTCTGCGTGAACGCCCCGTTCCGCACGACCACCTCGAGCGTGGCCAGTGGCACGCCGTGGTTCTCCACCACCACGACCTCGAGCCCGTTGGGGAGCACCGACCGCCGGATGACCTTTTCGAGGTCGGCGCGCTGGGCCGCCAGCGGCGACGCCAGTGGCGACGCCAGTGCCAACGCCAGCAGAGCGCCCGGCGTGACCGTGAGCGCCATCAATCGTATCCCGCTGGCGGCCCGCGCGAGTCGTCGTATGATTCCTGATCGCATCTTTAGTTCGGAGAAAAGTCTGCCCACTCCTGCCACCCTTGCCGATGCGCTGTCTCCCGCGCTCGGTCGCGAGCACCTGCGGACCTCGGTTCCGCTCGCGCCGTACACGACGTTCAAGATAGGCGGTCCGGCAGACGTCGTGTACGATGCCACATCGGCCGACGAACTCGCTACTGCCGTACTCACCGCCCGGCAGCTCGGAGTTCCCTGTTTCGTCCTCGGGCTGGGCGCCAACATCCTGGTGAGTGATCGTGGCTTCCGGGGACTCGTAGTTCGTAACGTCGCCACGCACGTGAAGTTCCACGAGGGTGGGGTCGTGTGGGCCGAATCGGGAACCGTGATCGCCGAGCTCATTCCGCAGGTCGTGGCCCGGGCACTCTCTGGTCTCGAACACTACGTGGGCATTCCCAGCACCGTCGGCGGAGCCGTCTGGCAGAACCTGCATTTCCTCTCGCCGGCGCCAGAACGCGAGCGCACGATGTTCATCGCCGAGGTGGTGCGCGACGTCGAGCTGCTGGATGAGCACGGCGGCCGGCGCATCGTCGATTGCGATGCCATGCAGTTCGGCTACGACACGAGCATCCTGCACGGTGGTGGAAACGTCGCCCTGGCCGTGACCTTCGCGCTGGAACCCGGCGACCCGGCCATCATGCACCGCGTGATGCAGGAAAACCTGGCGTGGCGCGGGTCACGGCATCCGTGGCTCGAGTATCACCCCAGCGCCGGCAGCATCTTCAAGAAGATCGAGGGCGTCGGCGCCGGCCGGCTCATCGACCAGTGCGACCTCAAGGGATTCCGCATCGGCGGCGCGCAGATCTCGCACATTCACGCCAACATCATGGTGAACCTCGGCGGCGCCACGGCAGCAGACGTGCGTGCGCTCATTGCGCATGCACAGCGTGCGGTCCAGCAGCGGTTCGGCCAGCTTCTCGAGCCTGAGATCGGCTTCATCGGGGAGTTCAACTAGGCGTCGGCCTTTTGTCGGCGGTCGACGCATGGTCAGAGTTGCTGCCCCAGCGTCAGCGCCACCCGCCACTTTCCACCCTGGTCGAGTGGCCGCGCCAGCAGGACTCCCACCGCGCCACCGAAGAACCGCACACCCCCGGTCACCGTCGCACGCACGCCATCGCTTGGACGCGAGGCCGGCAGCCAGGTCGCGAGCAGGGTCGAATCCTTGATGCCACCGAGCCCGGCCATTGCCACGCGCGCGGCACTCGTGGAGACGTCGGTCCATCCCGCCTGCACCCCGAACGCGAGCGCCGGTGACGGACTCGGCAGCCAGAGGCGCGTCGTCAGGCGTACGGGAGCGGTCCATCGGTTGAGGCGATACATCACCAGTCCGCGCAGCAGCCCCGCGCGATTACCGCCGAATTCCTTGTATCCGTACCCGGGAAGCGCTTCGGAACTCCCCAGCTCGAACAATTGCTGCGGCGGGATTACGCGGCCAAAGATCTGGCCGGCATCAGCGCGTGCGGCCATCGTGACCCGCCCGCGGTTCCAGCGCATCGCGCCGCGCAGTTCGACACGCTGGTAGTGCAGGTCGCCGTCGCCGCGCTCGTAGTAGGCGCGCCCACCATACCCCATCCGCATCATCTCGCCGCTGATGTCCGGACGCCACGCCAGCGTGAGCGCCGTGCGCTGGTATCGGCCCTCCAGGATGTTGCGGTTGGGCCTGAACTCCTTTCGGCCAAAGAGACCCTTCTCCATCGACAGCGCGGCGCTGCGATCGTCTGCCGGGCCGAGATCTATGCGGATGGCGCTGCCAAACCGGCCCGGAAGCAGCCGCGCCGCCGAGAACATGGCCGAGCGTCGGTCAACATAGTCGTAGTCGTCAACGCCGAAGACGGCGCCCAGGGCGTTGCCTGAATCGAAGGCCACGCGGAAATCGTTGGTGATGTCGAGGGAACGCCCGATGCGCACGCCGTACCGCATCCGCGCGCGCTGATACTCGGCGATTGCGCGACCGCGCACCGTCCGCTCGCTCCATGCGTAACCGGCAACGGCACGCAGCGTCAGGCCGGGCAGCTGGTCGCGAAACTGCTGCGTGACACCAAGTCCGGTCCAGATGCCCTCGATGCGGTTCACGTGCACCACGTCGTTCACCCGTTCGGGACGCAGCGTGGTGCGGGGTGGTCCGGTGCGTTGCCACAGGTCGGGCGCCACATCGTCAAAATCCGTCGCGGCCACCGTGGAACTCAACGCCCCCAGTTCGCCGCGCCACGCCGTGAACCCTCGCATGGAGTCACTGGGAGCGAACGACAACCGGTGCCTGAGCAGTTGCAGCGTGTCGGCCGCGGCCGGTTCACCGGTGCTCACGGCGCCGCTGGGCGCGGTGATCTCGTAGCTCCGGAAGCGCGAGACAATGCGAAAGACCGCGCGGGCATCCCCGATGAACGGGGCCGTGGCCTGCGCCTCGAACCGCTGGTAGGAGGGAAGCCAGAAGGTCTGGTCCACCTCACTGTTCACCAGTTCCACGAACGCAATGCCCTGCAGTCGCGCCTGGCTCAGCAGGTCGAACTTCGGTTTTGCACCTCCAACGCGCGCAAAGTAGCCGCGCATCCGCACGATGTGCTTGCGCGTCGCATCGAGATCGACTTCGCCGGTGAAGATCACCGTGGCGTCGGGGACGCTTTCCTTCGGCTCGACGTCGATGCGTATGATCGGGATCTCGCGATCCCTGACCCGGAGCACCTGCACGGTGTCGCCGCCGCGAAAGCGATAAATACGTTCGCGATCCTCGGCGAGGGGATGGACGGCGTAGACGGTTGAACGGTCGACCCGCCCTCGACCCACCGGCGGGCGACGTCGAGCCGTGTCCCGGCCGAACAGCAGCGCCAGCCGGTTTCCGTAGAGGGAGGGCACGGCCCACGCGTTACGAAAGAACCCGATGGACGCAAACTGCAGCCCCAGCGACTGGGAGCGATACCCGGTGATCCGTTGATCGAAGGCCCCGCTGCGGCTCCACGTCAACTCGCTGGCCACCTGTTCCACCGACACCGACTGCTCGCCTTGGTCCGGACGCTGGCTCCCAATGGCAATCTCGCTTTCCATTTGCGCCCGGTAGGTCCCCAGGCCGGCGGGCACTCGCCGATTGAAACGGGCGGCTTCGGTGATGAGTGCACGCAGCCCCGGCGACTGATAGGTCGCCGTGTCGCGAGCGCTCGACGACAGGAGCACAGGCGTCGTTGCTTGCAGCGAAAGGGCAAGGAAGAACGAAATCAATTTGTCAGCGGCAAGAAGGAAGGGGACGCTGCCTCAACGGCGCGCGGAATAGCGGGTGCGCGCCGTCAGTCGATGCGTCTCCGGAGCGCCCTTGCCCTTGTAGATAGTGTCCCGCAGCCAGGCGAGTTCCGCGTCCTGTGCGTCCTCCGCGATTTCTTTCTGCCAAGCCTTGGAACGCTCCGGCGTGCCGTTGTCCCAGTGGTAGGTGCGCGCCTTCAGCAGTTCCTTCGTGTCAAAATGCGCGTTGATGGCCCGCACGAGCACCGTGTGCCGGCGGCTCGCCGCGAGCAGGTGGAGCATTGGCAACGAGCCGTCGTCGGCAAATGGCGTGGCCAGGATATGGATGGCCGCCAGGCAGTCGTCCTCGGCGCGATGCGCGCGAAAGTACAGCCCGGCGTGTTCCATCAGCAGCCAGCCAAGCTTCACCGAGCCCAGGCCGTGCGCATCCCACGGCACATCGTTGATCGAGCACGCCCAGTGCTTGTCCTCGAAGAACGGAAAGCGTGCCTCCACGAACGGGCGGTCGAACTTGGCATTGTGCGCCACGACAAGCTGCGTCTGTTCGGCGAGTGTCTTCAGTTGTGTGTCATCGATGCGCCGGCCGGCAACCATGTCATCGGTGATGCGTGTCAGTCGCACGATTTCCGGCGGAATGGGGCGTCCGGGATCCTCCAGCGACACAAACGGGGTACCAACACGGACGATGCGCCCGCTGTCCTTGCCAAACGTGAACGGCACGCCGGCAAATTCGATGATTCGATCTGCCATCCAGTGCATGCCCGTCGTCTCGACGTCGACAAACAGCGCCGTGCGCGTCTCCTCGCCGTCGTCGGCCTCGCCGTAGGTGGCACGGGGAACGAACCGGCGCAGCACCTTGAACTCGCCGGTCTCATCGAGCTGGCGGGCAATGGCTTCGTAGTCGGGGCGGGGCATGC
>CAYHCW010000123.1:0-7570 GCA_964355025.1 uncultured Gemmatimonas sp.
GCGGCGACGATGGTGCCGACGTTGGTTTCAAAAGTTGCGGTCTTCATTGATTGGAGACAGAGAGGGACAGAAAACTACAGAAAACTACAGAGAGCTACAGAGAGCTACAGATTGAACGGGTAAAGCTATTCGAGGAGGGGCGGTTGGGCTACTTGGCTGGCCTTTTCGACCCCGGCGCGGCCGTAAAGACCCACAGGCCGGCGACGTGGCAGCCGTTCTTCACCGCCGGAGTGAACTTCCACCGGGGAATGAGTCCCTTGAGATTGACGGCGAGCCAGGGGTGGGTGGTTTCCACCACGGTGAAGGTCGTCATGTCGGCCTTGCCCGTGGTGTCAACGACCACCGACACCTTCACCTTCGTGGTGCCGTCGCGCCGGATGACGCCTCGCGGATATCCGCCCTTGGGGGCCAGCAGCGGCCTGGGGTCGTACTTCACGACGTCGGGAGCGCGGTCGACCTCCAGGTTCGGGTTCTTGGCGGCCTCCGCCGCCACCAGGTAGCACATGTCGCTGTTGGCCGGCGGCACGGGCACGGGCGCGGGCGCTGGTGCCGGTACGAGCGCGGGCTTGGCACAGGCTGTCAGGGTGAAGGCCGCGGCGAGCGCGACGGAACGCAGCATGGTCACGGAGGGCGAGTGGTTGGAGAGGAGGGTCAGGAGGCCGCCGAGGGGCAGATGTCGGCGAGGGAGCAGTCGGCACAGCGCGGCTTGCGGGCGTCGCAGACCCGGCGGCCGTGCCAGATGAGCAAATGTGACAGCATCGTCCAGCCATCGCGATCGAACAGCGGTATCAGCGCCTGCTCGATGCGGACGGCATCAGTCTCGGTGGTGAGCCCGAAGCGCGCCACAAGCCGGGCCACGTGGGTGTCCACGACGATGCCGTCGTTGCGGCCCATGGCGTTGCCAAGCAGCACGTTGGCGGTCTTTCGTCCTACCCCGGGGAGCGCAACGAGTTCGTCCATGGAGGAGGGCACGTCACCCCCATGCCTCGTCACGACGTGCTCCGCCATGCCGATGAGTGACTTGGCCTTGCTGCGAAAGAAGCCCGTGCTGCGAATGACGCCTTCCACCGCCGGGGCGTCCGCCGCGGCAAGCGATCGAGCGTCGGGCCAGCGCCGGAAGAGCTCCGGGGTCACCATGTTGACTCGCTTGTCGGTGCACTGCGCCGACAGGATGGTGGCTACGAGCAGCTCGAAGGGTGACCGGTAGTCGAGTTCGCAATGCGCGTCGGGGTAGAGCCGGCGCAGGCGCTGCTCGATTTCGCGGGCGCGGGTCAGGAGCGCCGCACCCTTGAGGCGTCCCCGCGGCTTCGCGCGCTGGGTACTCGCGCGCGGGGTTCTCTTATTCGTCAATGCCGGCGTGTATCGCCAGGCGATCAATGAGGGCGTGGAGCTGCTTCTCGGTGAGGTCGATCTCCTGGGCCGCGCCTTCGACGTCGAGCAGGCCGGCGCGCATGGAGATGGCCACCTGGTTCAGGTAGCGAATCTTGGCGAGTATCTCATCGGTCGCCTTGCGCAGGCCGTGGTACCGGCGCTTTTCGGCGAGGGCGCGGCGGTGCCGCCGTACGAGTTCGTCCGGGCCGATGCGCCGTGCCAGGGCGAGCACTTCGTCCTTGGTACGGCCCGGCAACGCGCCGCGGTCGGGCAGGCCCAGGTCGTCCCAGGACTCGTCCGCGAACCACAACCGCCCGACAAACTCGATGCTGTCGAACGTGATACGCACCGAGACCGTGTACCGCTTTCCCTCGGTCTCGATCGTCGCAACGTACGGTTGGGTGATTTCGTCGTAGGCGCTCATGCGGTCAGGCGCGGGTGGGGCAAAGTGCGGTCGAGAAGGGAACGGACGGCGCGGAACAGCGCCTCCGGTTGCTCAACATACGGAACGTGACCGCAAGCATCCAGTACGACCAGCTCGGCATGGAGAGCTTCGGCCGCGGCCCGCGACGACTCGAGGGGTAAGGAATCCCCCCTTCCGTGTACGACGAGGGTCAGGCAGTGGAGGTCACGTGACGGCGGAAGCCGGAAACTCAGTTGGGCCGCGCCCCGAGCGTGATCTTCAACGCCACTTCCGCGCCTGAGCGCTGCACAAGGACGTCCACGACGTCACCCGGCTTGTACGCGCCCATCGCGTCGGTGTAGTCGTAGATGTTCGTGATCGCCTTGCTGCCGAACTTGATGATGATGTCGCCTCCCTTGAGGCCGCCCTGCTCGGCCGGACTTCCCGCGCGGACACCGGAGAGCTGCATGCCCTTCACGTCGGCGGCCCCCATGTCGGGAATCGAGCCCAGGTACACGCCGGAGCCCTGGCGCGCCGACGGACGGTTGGCGCCGGCCGTCTGCACACGCTGGAACGTGAGCTTGCCCGGCCGGTCGGCGAGGGCGCGCACCACGCGTTCGGCGTAGTCGGCCACGCGCACCAGCCCCTCGACATTGATCTTGTCGGCATCGTCGGCGGCCGTGTGGTAGTCGTCGTGCAGGTCGGTGAACATGTGCAACACCGGGAGGTCCTTGCGATAGAACGCCGCGTGGTCGCTGGGGCCCTCGCCGTCACCGACCGCCGAGACGGCCAGCCTGGGCGCGACGTTGGCGCTGTCGACAATGCCCTTCATCTCCGTGGCGGTCGAGACGCCGTAGACGATGAGCTTGTCGTTCTTCATCCGGCCGACCATGTCGAGATTGACCATCCCCTGCACCTTTTCCCGCGCCACAGGCATGTGGTTGACAAACCACTCGCTGCCGAGCAACCCGAGTTCCTCGCCGGTGAAGTTCACGATGATCACCGAGCGCTGGGTCGGCGTCCGCGCCAGGCGGCGCGCCAATTCCATGACGACGACGGTTCCCGAGGCGTTGTCATCGGCGCCATTGCGGATCACGCGCCCCTTTTCGGGGTCGCGCGCGCCGACGGAATCGCGACCCAGATGGTCGAAATGAGCACCCACGATGACGTACTCGCCGGCGAGCGCTCCGCTGCCCGGCACGATGGCCGCGACGTTTTGCGTCTTGAGCGACCGCGGCGCGGCGTTGCGCGCCGGCACCGTGGCCGTGAACGGGAGCACAAAACAGTCGGCCTTGCCCAGGCGGCCGCCGCGGGCGCACGCGGCCCGGTCGGCCTGCGCGGTGCTCGACAGCCGCAGTGCGTTGTACCGCCGGGCGATGAACGCCGCGGCCGTGTCGTTGCCGGCGGTGCCCGTGCCGCGTCCGTCGAGCAGGTCGCCGGCCAGGTAGGTGATGTCGGCGCGCATCTGGTCGGCGGCCGAGACGGACGATCCGGGAGCTGCGCCCTGACCGGCAAACGTGTGGCAGCCGACGGTGAGCAGGAGGGCGGCGGCGAGCACGGCGCCGCGCCATGGATGACGAGCGGGCATTGGCGTAATGGGTGTTGAGGACGGGGGCGCCTGCGTATGTTAGGCGGGCGGGACATCGAAAGCCAGACACCGGAGTGCCGGCCGCCCCAATGGATCGCCACGTCGAGTTCGCCACGCAGTTGTCGCGCCTGGTCGAGCTGTATGCGCACGATGCAAAGAACCGCACTGCCGAAAAGGCGGTGCTGCGCGCGGCGCGCGCGGCGGCGAAGCACGGCGCCATCGAGTTGGCGCTGGCAGATCGTGCGATGCGGGCGGGTTCGGTCGAGCTGGGCGACGAGATTCCCCACGTACCGATGCTGCGCAGTCTCTTCGGGACGATCGGCATCACCCGATTTCACGTCGCGCACCAGGCCAAAGCGGACGACATCAAGGCCATCGCGCGGTTGCTGGCGGACGCGGTGGCGGGAGGTCCTGCCGCCGAGACGTTTGCCGCGCAGCTTGCTGCGCGAGAGTGGACCGACATCCGGGTCGAATGTGGCGCCGAGTCGGCCATTGTCGCGACGGACGACACGGTGGCAGCGCAAGCGGAAGTCCCCGAGGGCGGGCCCGACGTCGCCGACGTCGCCGACGCCACCGTGGCCGACCCGGACTCGCTGGCGGCCTCGACTGACGCGGCGGGAGTCAAAGCGGAGCCTGCCGACTCACTGGCGGAGGCCGGTCCACTGGCGGCGCACGTCCCCTCTGCCGTTGATGAGCTGCCCGACGTACGGCACCGCGAGCTCTTCGAGCGGCTGATCACGTCAAGCGAACCGGCAACGCTGCGTCGCCTGCTCGAACCCATCCAGCTGGCCATCGAGCAGTCGCTGCGCGAGGGACGCGTGTCGGAGGCGCTGCAGCTCCTGCTGGCGATGTTTGCCTGCGATGCACTCACCACCGACCCCGACATGCGCCGGCATTTCGTGGTCGTCGTGCGACGGCTCACCAAGCCGACGGTGCTGCGGGGCTTTGCCACGCTCTACGCCGACGAGCCGCAGTTCAGCGAGGCGGTGGAGCGGGCGATGGTGCGATTCGGCGAGGATGGCGCCGAGGCAGTCGCCGACCGCGCGTCGTGCGCACCGAGCGCGGAGGCGCGCACCCTCTACGCCGCATTGCTGGGCAAGCTGCCGGGTGCACGCGACGCGGTGGTGGCCATGCTCGACGACCAGCGACCGCACGTCGTCGAACGGGCCATCGGGCTGGCCGTGTTGTTGCGCTTCTCCGACGCTGATCGCGTGCTGGGCGAGCAACTGAATCATCCGAACGCTCGGGTGCGCCAAGCGGCCGCGCACGGGCTTGCGGCCTTCCCCACATCGGCATTTGCGGCCGACGCACTGTTGCGCGCCGTGCCCGACGAATCGCCCGAGGTCCGCCTGACGGCGACCGTGGCGCTGCAGGCCCGGCGCGAACCGCGCCTTGCCCCGGTGCTCGTTCAGCGCCTGGAGGAGGAGCAGGAGCTCGACATTCAGCTTGCGCTCGTCGCGGCGCTCGGGAGACTGGCCGTACCCGAGGCGGTGCAGAAGCTCATCGCCCTGTCGAGTCCGGAGCAGCGCAAGCTGCGCCGCCGCGATGCGTCAGTGCTGCGGCTCAGCGCCATCGAGGCCCTGGGTGAGGCGCGCACGCCCGCCGCCATGATCGCGCTGCAAAAGCTGCTGGAGGATCGTGAGGTGGAAGTGCGGGAGGCCGCCGGCCGCCTCTTCACGCGGGCCCGCCGGCACACGACGACGGGGAGCATCGCCTCCGTCAGCGAGCCGTAAAGTCCGTCGCCACGCTCACCGCGCGGCAGGTCTCGGCAATCAACGTGGCGGCGCGGTCGAGGTCCTCCAGCGCCACCATCTCGTTGGGTGAGTGCATGTAGCGATTGGGCACGCTGAGGAGCGCGGTGGCCACGCCCTCACGCGCCACGTGAATGGCGTCGGCGTCGGTGCTCGTGTTGCGTCCCTCGGCCCGCAGCGAGTAGGGAATGCCGATGCGCTCCGCCGTGTCGCGCAGCAGGCGCACCACCACGGGTGAGGTGACCGAGCCCCGCGTGAGCACCGGCCCGCTGCCCAGCTTGTGTTCGCCCAGTTCCTTGCGTTCCATGCCCGGATGATCGGTGGCAAACGTGACGTCCACCACGATGGCCATCTGCGGGGCCACGCGCGCGGCGCTCACGCGCGCACCCCCACCCTGATACGCGATTTCCTCCTGCGTCGTCGCCACCGCCACGACGCGCGCCGCACCGGGCTGCTCAGCGTACCGCCGCAGGGCTTCGAGCACCACGAACGCGCCGATGCGGTCGTCGATCGAGCGCGACACGATGCGCCCGTTGGGCAGTTCGAGAAGCCGGGCGTCAATGACGCCCGCGTCGCCCACCGACAGCAGCGCCTCGGCCTCGGCGCGCGTGGCGGCGCCGATGTCGACCCACAGGTCGGTGATCTTCACGGCCTTCTCTTTTTCGTCGGGCTTCATGAGGTGGATGGGCTTCTTGCCCACCACGCCGAGCACCTCGCCGTCGCGACCGGCAAAACGCAGGCGCTGTCCCACCAGCACCTGCGGATCCCATCCGCCTATCGGGCCGATGTACGCGAAGCCCTTGTCGTCGATCCAGGTGACGATGACCCCGATCTCGTCGATGTGGCCGGCCAGCATGATGGTCGGTGAACCGCCGGGGTTGACGACGGCCATCGAGTTGCCGTGCACGTCGCCCTCGACGCTCGCGGCGAATCGCCGCGCCTCCTCACGCCAGACGGCAGCCGGCGCGGCTTCGAAGCCCGAGGGACCCGGCGTGTCGAGCAGCCGGCGGAGGAGGGCAAGGGAGGCGTCGGAAAACATCAGGAAGACCTGGACAGGAGGTTCTGACGCACGGGCATCAGTCCCGCGGCAGCGGAACGGCAGCGAGCGCGATCGCAAAGACCACCGCGCCGGGAAGTACCAACGACCACTCGCCCGTCAGGAAGAAGGCCACGCCGCCGAAGAGCGCGGCAAACTCCCCCACGGCCCAGCTCACCACCGAGAGCGTACGCCGCATCTCGGGCGTGCTCGAGGCGAGACGCAGGCGCAGCGCCATCACCACCGCTGCGGCCAGGGCGACCGACGCGTACATCACGGTGGTCAGCGTCTTCGTCGATGCCATCGGCACCGCGACGGCCTGGCCGCGCCCGCGAATCAGCCAGGCCACGCCGATGAACGTGATGACACCTACGGCCATGGCCGTGCGGATGAGGAAGAACACCTTGGCGGTGGGCGCCGGCCGCTGGTTCACGGAGCGGCCTCGTAGACTTTCTCTCCGCCTACCCAGGTGGACAGCACCTTGGTGCGGAGGAGGAGTTCGGGGGGAACGCGCATAATGTCCTGGTCGAGCACCACGAAGTCGGCGTACTTGCCCGGCGTCAGCGAGCCGAGGACCTTCTCCTGAAAGGCCGCGTACGCGGGCCAGAGCGTGACCGACTGCAGTGCCTCGTCGCGCGTCATCCGCTCGGACGCGTACCAGCCGTCCGGCGGCCAGTCGCGTGCGTCCTGTCGCGACACGGCGGAGTGGAACGAGATCAGCGGGTTCACCTGCTCCACCGGGAAGTCGCTTCCGTTGGGAATCACCACGCCCGTGTTGAGCAGTGAGCGCCAGGCATAGGCGCCGAGCAGCCGCACCGGACCGAGGCGCGTGCCGGCCCAGTACATGTCGCTCGTCTGGTGGCTGGCCTGCATGGACGGGATGACGCCCAGTGCGGCGAAGCGCGGAATGTCATCGTAGTGAAGGATCTGCGCGTGCTCGACGCGGAGGCGATGATCGGCGGTGGGCACGGCCTTGAGCGCGGCTTCGTAGGCATCGAGCACGAGGCGGTTGCCGCGGTCGCCGATGGCGTGTGTGTTCACCTGAAAGCCGGCCTTCAGCGCCTTGATGGCGACCTCCTGGATATGCGCCGGCGCCGAGACGAGCAGGCCGATGTTCTTGGGGTCGTCGCTGTACGGCTCGAGCAGGGCCGCGCCGCGCGAGCCGAGCGCGCCGTCGGAGTACAGCTTGATGGAGCGCACCCAGAGCGAGCCGTTGTAGCCGGCCACGAGCGGACCGCGCTTGGCCCAGGCATCGATGGTGTTGGCGTTGTCGCTGATCATCGCGTACAACCGGAACTTCAACTCGCCCGCCTTGGCGAGTTCCTCGTACACGCCGAGGTCGGTGGCGTCGGCGCCGGCGTCGTGCGCGCCGGTGAGTCCCCAGCGCTGTGCCTCCTTTACGGCATCGAGAATCGACGTCT
>CAYHCW010000124.1:0-7543 GCA_964355025.1 uncultured Gemmatimonas sp.
TGCAGGTAGCGCAGGCGCGCCTCCTTGCGCGCGCCGCCGATGGTCTCGTGGAAGGCGATGGCATTCTCGATGCCGAGGTCGGTGTGCACGGGGTGCGTGCCCGTGTGGTTCAGCTTGCGGATGTCGCCGTCGGGCGTGCCCCCGTCGCCGTAAACGGGCCAAAGCCCGGCAATGCGCTCCTGCTTCACGTACAGGATGCCGGCGCCGAGCGGCACGGACAGCCATTTGTGGAGCGACGCGCCGTAGTAGTCGCAGTGCAGGTCGGGCATGCGGAAGTCGAGGTGCGCAAAGGCGTGCGCGCCGTCCACCATCACCTGCACGCCGCGCGCGTGCGCCATGTCGCAGATGGCGCGCACCGGCAGCACGTGGCCGGTGATGTTCACCATGTGCGGAATCATCAGCAGGCGTGTCTTCGCGGTGAGCGCGTTGGCGTACACCTGCACCACCTCGGCGTCCGTCGTGGGATTCATCGGGATGTCGATGAACCGATTCACCATGCCGTAGCGCCGCGCCTGCAGCTTGAACTGGTCGATCATGGCGCCGTAGTCCTGGTTGGCCATCACCGCCTCGTCGCCAGCGTCCCAGTTGAAGCCCGCAATGACCGTGTCAAGCGACTCGGTGGTGTTGCGCGTGATGATCAACTCGGCGGGCGAACACCCGGCCAGCGCGGCCAGTCGGGTGCGGACGCGCAGCTTGTCCTCGTCTTTTACCGTGCGCATGTAGCGCGACCCCATGTAGTTCACGCGCCGCACGTGCCCGATGAACGCCTCGAGCACTTCCTCGGGCTGGAAGCAGTAGTAGCCGTTCTCGAGGTTGATGTACTCCGGCGTCAGCTTGAACCTGGTGCGCACGGCTGCCCAGAACGGTTCGTCCTCGGCGAGCGCGGCGGCCGGCATGGCCGCGTACTGTGCCAATAGCTCGGGGCCGAACGCCAGGCCCAGCGATGCACCGCCGACGGTGCGCAGGAAGTCACGCTTGTTCACGGGTTGGTTCTCCTTGGCGCAGCCGGGTCACTGGATGCTCGTGGTGAAAGAGGCGAGTATATAGTAGTCGTCCGCGGCACCGCCGGTGAGGCGGTCGCCGGCTCCCCTTGTCATCCTGACGCCATCCGGAGTACCGATGTCCATCCACGCCCTGCTTCGTCCGGTGATCGCCCTCGCATGTGCTGCCGCTCCGGTATTGCTCATGGCGCAAGGCGCCCCGGGCGCGCCGCCCAGCCCGCGCGCCGACAGCAACCGCGCGGCCTCGCGCCTTGATACGGAAGGCAAGACGCGCGACGCGCGCGTGATCTTCCAGGCGCTCATCGACGGCGCGCCCGACGCGGCGGCGCGGGCGGCGGCGCAGCGGGCCATGGCGATGTCGTACGCGTTCGACGGCGACTGCAAGAACACGGCGAAGTACGAGGAGATGGTCATCGCCTACTGGGTGACGCGCGAGCAGGCCGAGCCGCAGAATGCGTTCTACCAGCAGGGCGAAATGGCCAACGAGGCCGCGCGCGTGTGCATCGACGCGGGCGACCTGGCGATGGCCGAGGTGTACTACCATCGCGGCAGCGAACTCGGGCTGAAGGAACCGGCGCCGAAGACGCATCCCAAGAGCCTCTGGGACTTCCGACTCGAGCATGCCATGGCCCGGCTTTCGGCGCGCCGTGGCAACAAGTCCGCTGCCGAGCAGCACGTGGCGCTGGCGCGCAAGGCACTCGATTCCGACTCAACCATGGCGGTGGCGCAGGAGCGCTTCTTTCCCTACCTCGTGGGCTACGTGGCGTTCTACACCGGCGACCTGAAGGGTGCCGAAACCGAGTTTACGAAGGCGCTCGCCATTCAGGGGAATCAGCGCGACCCGTTCACTCATGCGCTGCTCGGCATGACGTACGAGAAGCAGGGGCAGGCGGAGAAGGCCAGGGAGTATTACCAGAAGGCGTATGACTTGAGCACGGGCCACAATCCGCCGGCGGCGTTCACGCGGCCGTTTGCGCGCAAGAAACTGGCTATGCCGTAACGCTGATCGGCTGTGACGCAGGTCCTTCATGAACAACCGGAAGCCGCGGTGACATACAACGGGCCCAGTCCGATGCGTTGGCGTTGGCGTTCGCTGGCCAGCATCGGACTGGCGGTCCTGATGACTGCCTGCACCTCGGCGCGCGTCCCCGTCTGCACGGCAGCGACGCGGTCGCCCGACTGCATGCGCGTGCTGTTCATCGGCAACAGCTACACGGCGGTGAACGACCTGCCGGCGAAGTTCCGGGCCATTGCTGCCGTTCGCCGGCACGCCGTGTACACCGAGATGATCGCGCCGGGCGGCGTGCGTCTTGCGGACCACGCCGCCTCGCCCGAGGTGCTCGACAGGATCAAGTTCGGACACTGGAACTTCGTCGTGCTCCAGGAGCAGAGCCAGATACCCTCGGTGGAGGAGTCGCGGGAAGGGCAGATGTTTCCGGCGGCGCGAGCGCTGGTGCGAGAGATCCGGCGCGCGGGTTCGCGGCCCGTGCTGTATGCGACGTGGGCGCGGAGGGACGGGTGGCCGGAGCAGGGCATGCCGGACTACGCAGCCATGCAAGCACAGATCTCCAGGGCGTATCGCACCCTCGGAGAGGAGCTGCATGCCTTCGTGGCGCCCGTCGGCCACGCCTGGTCTCTGGTGCGCGCCGAGCGTCCGGACATTCCGCTCTGGCAGGACGACGGCAGTCATCCCACGGAGCAGGGGACGTTTCTGGCGGCGAACGTCCTGGTTGCAGCGCTCTTTCGCGAAGTGCCGCAGGGGCTGGGCACGCGAGGCCGCATTCCGGAGGGGCAGGTGTATGCGCTGCAGGAGACGGCCGTGCGAGTGACGCAGGGCGCTGTGCTGCGGTAGCCGTTTACGCCAGGTGCATCGCCCGACCAATCGCGTACGACGCGCCGCTGACGGCGGCCGTCACGAAGGTGCCCCACGCCAGGTCCACCAGTGCGACCTTCAGCGGAAAGTCCTTCAGCAGGGCAAGGCTCGTGAGGTCGAAGGCCGCATACGCCGCCAGCCCAAAGACCGCGCCCATTGCCACCGCGCGCCCCATCGAGTCACGCTCGAGTCCCGGCTTGACGCAGAGCACGATAATGGCCGCCACATAGATGAGGTAAAACAGGACCGCGGGAACCCACTGCGTGTCCGGGCGCATCAGGTGGCCCATCTGCGCCTTGTAGAAGCCCTTGGCAACGACGCCGAGCCAGGTGAGGTCGAGCGCGAAGAAGACGGCGGCGGTGGCGGCGTAGAGCTTGAGAAACTGGAAGGCGGTCATCGGCGTTGGTTGAGATAGGGGACAAACCATGGGTTGAGCGCCACTGTTCCCAGTGGCTATTATAGCGCCATGCGACCCGACCGCTGGAGCCCCTGATGCGCCGCCTCGTTCATTTTGAGATTCACGCCACCGATCCGGCGCGCGTGCTGCCGTTCTACACAGCGCTCTTTGGCTGGACGGCCCAGAAGCTGCCGGGTCCGGTGGACTACTGGCTGCTCACCACCGGAGCGCCCGGCGATCTGGGTGTCGATGGCGCCCTGATGCGGCGCCGTGGCGCGCCGCCAGCAGAGGGGCAACCAGTGAACGCCTTCGTTTGCACCGTGGACGTCGAGTCGGTGGACGATGTCGAGGCGAGGCTCGCGGCGCTCGGCGGCACCGTCGCCGTACCGAAGATGGCAATTCCCGGCGTCGGCTGGTTGCTTTACATCAAGGACCCCGACGGCAATATCCTTGGCGCCCTGCAGGCCGATTCCCTCGCGAAGTGACGGACGCATGAACCCTTTCGAGCCGTCACACACATGAGTGCGCCCGCCCCCCGCACGTACGCCCGCTACGTCGCCATCGGGGACAGTTCCACCGAGGGACTCGACGACCCCGATGGCCAGGGCGGCTACCGCGGCTGGGCCAACCGACTGGCCCTGCACGTGGCCCAGTCCCAGGCCGCGCCGCTGCTGTATGCAAACCTCGGGGTGCGCGGGCGCAAGACGCGCGATGTCCGCAAGCAGCAGCTCGCCTCCGCGCTCGCCATGCACCCCGACCTCGTGACGGTGTTCACGGGCGTCAACGACGTGGTGCGGCGCCACTGCAACGTGGCCGCCGTCGCCAAGGACATGGAGCTGATGCAGGTGGCCCTCGTGGAGACGGGGGCAACCGTGCTGACCATCACCATGCCCGACCTGAGCAGCGTAGTGCCGATGGCGCGCCTGATGCGTGACCGGCTGCTGGCACTGAATGCGATGGTGCGCGAGACGTGCGCGCGCACGGGGGCGCAGTGTGTGGACCTGGCGCAGTACCCGGTGACGTCCGACATGCGCTTGTGGAGCGGTGACCGCCTGCATGCCAACAGCGAAGGGCACCGGCGCATCGCGGCGGCGCTGGCGCACGCGCTTGGCCTGCGCGGGCACGACGACTCGTGGGCGCAGCCCCTGCCATTTGAGCGTGCCTCTTCCATCATGACGCGCGTCACCGGAGAGTTTCGCTGGACGCGCGAGCATTTCATCCCGTGGCTCTGGCGGCATGCGCGGGGCATTTCGTCGGGCGACGGGAGGACGGCCAAGCGGCCGGCGCTGGAAACGGTGACCGCCGAGAACGTCTAACCATTACGCAGGAGCCGTCGCGATGCATCACGCGGTGCGGGACCCCGACTTCGAGCGGCGCGTGCGCGACAGCTTTGCCCGCCAGCAGTTCATGGCCACGCTGGGCGCCACGCTCGAACTCGTGCGGCCGGGGGAGGTGCTGATTGCGCTCCCGTTCAACACCGCGCTCACCCAGCAGCACGGGTTCCTGCACGCCGGCGTGGTGACGTCGGTCATCGACAGCGCCTGCGGCTATGCGGCGCTGTCGCTGATGGAGCCCGGTGCCGGCGTGATGAGCGTGGAGTTCAAGGTGAACCTGCTCGCACCAGCCGCGGGCAACCGCTTTGTGGCGCTGGGGCGCGTGGTCAAAGCCGGCCGGACGCTCACCGTCTGCCACGGCGAACTGCGCGCGGTGCAGGCCGATGGCGAAGTGCTGGTGGCGGTGTTGCAGGGGACGATGATCGCGATGCGTGACCGGGACGGGGTCAGCGACCAGGACGCATCCCCGACACCGTGAGCAGGTCGCTTACCTTGTAGAGCCGCCCCCCGCGGATCACCGTTTCGAGTTGTTGCAGGTCGCCAATTCGCTCGGCGGGCTTGCCGTTGACCACGAGAATGTCGGCCACCTTGCCCACGCGGAGGCTGCCGTAGTCCGCGGCATCCATCATGAAGCGGGCGGCGTCGATGGTGGCGATCTGCAGGATCTTCGGCGCCGGAATGCCGGCCTTTTCGTACATCTCGAGTTCGCGGCGATACGTGGTCCCCGCCGAGTTGTCGGTGCCGGCCACCAGTTGCACGCCTGCCGCGTAGAGTCGGCGGATGAGCGTCATGTACGCGGAATCGGCCTTCTCCTGGTCGCGTGATCCGCCGGCGCCGACCACCGACGCGCCCCCGCCAATCCACAGGTTGAAGGTGCCGTCAATCACCGTCTTGTGGTTGCGCACATACGTGATGAGCGCGGTCATCTCCTCGGAGTTCACGTCGATGGTCGGTGCCACGGACGTCGCCACCGCCGAGTAGGCGCGCATATGCGGCAGGTAGAGCGAGTCCGGGAAGAAGTTGGAAAAGAAGAACGCCGCATGCTGCACCTCGTCGTACCCCAGGCCGATGGCTGCCTGCATGCTCATGCCGCGCGGAATATGCCCGCTCAACAGCATGCCGCGCTTGTGCGCCTCGGCGGCAATCACCGGCACCAGGTCGGGATGCGTGACGTTGTACAGCTTGACCTGCTTGAAGCCGAGCGAATCGTATCGTGCCACCCAGGCGCGCGCCTGTGCCTCCGTGCTCACCAACACCTCGCTCGGCCCGGCCCACCGAAGCGGTCCTTCCATGAATCCGGCGAGAATGATGCGCGGCGAGGCCAGCTTGCCCGCGCGTTCGCGGTCGCGCTGGGAGACGGCGACGTCGATGTCCGACGCAAGGTCGCGCGCGGTGGTGAGTCCCTGCGCCAGCTGGATGAGGCTGTGCGTCGACTGGTTGGAGACCTGCAGGTGCGTGTGCATCTCCCACATGCCGGGCATGATGGTCTTGCCCGTGGCATCGATGATGGTGGCGCCCGCTGGCGCCTCGGTGGATTCGGCTGGACCGACGGCGACAATGCGGTCTCCGCGAACGATGACGGTCTGCCGCGGTACGACGACCCCGCGTTCACTGTCGAAGAGGTCGCCGTTCCTGATGACCAGCGCGCCATCGACCTTCGTGACGACCTTGCGGCCGACGGACTCGCCGAGGGCGTTGCGCCACTTGAGCTCGATGGCGCGCATGGTCGGCAGGAACGGCACGACGTCGGGTCGCACCGTGATGAACCACTGCACGTCGGTGGCAAGCAGCTGGCCCTTGTCGTCGAGCCAGACGCCGTTGGGCGTGGGCGAAGTGCCGCGATACACCATCACCAGGCGTGCGCGCTGCCTCAGGCGCCCGCTGCGCAGCGTGGCATCCTCGATGAGTTCGGCGCGCGCCGTACCCGCGCCGGGCACCGTCGCGGTCCTTCCCGGTTGTGCGAGCAGAAAGCGGGCGAGCGCGGCCTGTTCCCACGGTGTGCCGCCGCGCAGCTCCGTGAACGCACGCGCATCACGCTTGACCATCGTGCGCGTCGGCAGGGCACCGACGCCGTAGCGCACCGAGTCTCCCACGACCTCAAAGCCGTCGGTGGGGTCGCCGGATGCGCCGTCGGCGAGCACGGGCCGCTGTTCGCCCCGGATGAGCTCGCCTCGGGCGCCGGTTCGATAGCGGGTTTCCACGCGCGTGCCGCGGTTGCGGTCGGTGAAGACCCAGCGCACGACGGTGGAATCGGCTGCGGTGATCACCACCAGGTCGCCGGCCTCGCGACCGTGGTTGGAGACGATCCAGCGAGTCGTGTCGGCGTGCAGCGCCGAGCCGATGAGGGCGACGGTTGCAAGAAGCATGGGAGGGGGCTTGAGGTCGGCCTCAATAATGCACGATTGTGCGGGAGCCTGCCTGAGGACTGGCGCGCGGTCCTCCGGTGTCCGATTCTCTCCGACGTCCATCTCGCCACGGAAGCCCCGCACGTGCCAGTTTTCGGCGTGCTTCCCGTTTGCCGCCCCCGCCCCCGATTGGAGTGACCAGTGACGAGAAGGCTGATTTCATCAGGATCGAGCTTCGAGAAGGCCATAGGCTATTCCCGCGCGGTGGTCGACGGGCGCTGGGTGTTCGTGTCGGGGACCACGGGCTTCGACTATTCCACCATGACGATCTCCGACGACGTGGTGGTGCAGGCGAACCAGTGCTTCGCCAACATCCAGCGCGCACTGGCCGATGCCAAGTGCCGGCTCAGCGATGTGGTGCGCGTACGCTACATCCTGCCCAATCGCGACGACTTTCCGGCCACGTGGCCGGTGCTGCAGCGCTATCTGGGTGAGGTGGCCCCAGCGGCGACGATGATCGTGGCGGGATTGTCGGACCCGCGCATGAAGATCGAGATCGAGGTCACGGCCAAGCGGCAGAAGCGGGAGAAGGC
>CAYHCW010000125.1:0-7530 GCA_964355025.1 uncultured Gemmatimonas sp.
CGCACCGTCGTGCGTTCGGGGCTCCAGCCGCGCATGCCGGGGTCGCGACCGCCGTGGCCGGCGTCGATGACGACGACTCGCCGTCGGGCGCTGCGCACGCCGGCGGCCCCCGACGGCTGCGGGCGAACGCCCGCGTCCGGCAGGCTCGTCACACTGGGCACGCGCGCGGGCACCACGGCGAGGCGGCGCCGCGCCGGGTTCCACGCGAGGCTCGCGCCGGCGCGCGGCGCCACATCGGTGAAGAGCTGCACCGGCACTTCCAGCTGCCCATCGCGCTCGCGCGAGGGCGCCATCAGCGGGTACAGCCGTCCGTCGCTGAGGGCAAACGACGTGCGGTCGGCCATCTCGAAGGCGACGCCACCGACACTCAGCAGGAACCGGTGATTGGGGAGGCGCTGCAGACGACCGCCGAGGGCCGTGGCCGCCGCGTCGGCCGACACGTACGTGGCCTGCGCCTCCACGCGCGTCGCGATGGCGGCATCGCGGCCGTTGGCGACCACCCGCAGCGAGTCGGTCGCCGCCCCCTGGGCCAACGCCAGCAGCACGGTGATCATCATCGCCGGGTGCGAACCGCGCGCGCCACTTCGCGCTGCGCGTCGCGCTCCTTCAGGTCCTGGCGCTTGTCGTGCAGCTTCTTGCCGCGCCCGAGCGCGATGACGACCTTGGCCCGCCCGTTGCGGAAGCGCATCTCGAGCGGGACGACCGTAAGCCCCTTGCGCTCAACGGCACCAATGAGGTGCCGGATCTCGCGCGCATGCAGCAGCAGCTTGCGCGTGCGCGTCGGCTCGTGGTTCCACGAACTGCCCTGCTCGTACGGGGAAATGTGCAGGTTGAGCAGCCAGAGCTCGCCGTCCTTCACCACGCCATAGGCGTCCGTCAGGTTGGCCTTGCCGTTGCGCAGCGACTTCACTTCGGTGCCACGCAGCACAAGCCCCGCCTCCCACGTCTCGAGAATCTCGTAGTCGTGGCGGGCGCGCTTGTTGCGCGCGATGATCTCGGTGTCGGGAGGCGGCTTGGTCAACGGGCGGTGGGAGATAGGTGCTAGGTGCTAGGTGCTAGATGCTAGATGCTAGATGCTAGATGATAGGTGGCGGCGGTAACCTGTAAATCTACACCGCCAGCGAGGGGGCGGTCCCAGTATCTGTGCACAGGATCCCCCTTGAAGGACGAGCGACGCCGCCCTGCAGTCTCCCCGACCCCCCGCCCTCTCACCTCCACTCCACACTCCTCGCCAAACCCCCGCACTCCGAACTCCGCACCGGACCAAGCCTTGATTCAGTGCATCCGCCCGGCTACGTTCCGTTTCCCTGCCGAAGTGGTGGAATTGGTAGACGCGCTGCGTTCAGGGCGCAGTGGGCACTAGCCCGTCGGGGTTCGAGTCCCCGCTTCGGCATTTGGGAAGAGAACGACAGAGTACGACAGAGTACGACAGAAAACGACAGAGGCGTCCGCGACTATCGGGCGCCTCTGTCGTTTTCTGTCGTACTCTGTCGTACTCTGTCGTACTCTACCTCACTTCCGACGGCTTGCGATCCTCCGGCAGTTCCGGCGCGCCACCGTACACCAGGCGCAGCGTCTCGCTGGCCTCCGCGAGATAGCTCCCCATGAGCGCGATGGCGCGCGGCAGTGGTGAACCGGCCGTCCGCGCGGAATCGGAGGCGAAGGCCAGCAGCATGCGTCCCAGCTTGTCGGCCGGCCCAATGGAGCCGCCGCGCGACTGCAGGGCCTCGCGATACGTGGTCACCCGGTCGTTGAACTGCCGCTCGGCGAGCAGCCGGTGATCCGGCGCGACGTGTGGATCGATGCCGAACGCCGTGGAGATGGCGCTGGCGATGTCCGAGGCCGTGCGATCATCGAGCGCGTCGCGCTGCGCGGCCAGGAGGCCAAGCGCCCGGCGGGCATAGCGCAGCTCCCAGCGCGCATGATCGGCATCGCCGTTGGCGGCCCCGTCGGCCAGCCACAGCACGTCCCCCTCCGCCGGTTCGCGAAAGAGCGCGTCAACCACCGTCGCGGCTTGCTGCCCGCGGCGCCGGCGCGCGAACATCGCGGCGAGGAAAGGTGGCCAGAACACGATGCTACTGGAGAACCGGAAGCCCCACGCGCTGCCGCACCTCGCTCTCCGCTTCGAGCAGGTCGGACAGGCGCACGCCCTCGAGCACCTCGTCGATGCGCTGCTGCAGCATCTGCCAGACCGGCCGGATGGAGCAGTCATGCGACGCGGCACAGCGGGCCTCGTCCACCGGATGCGTGTCGCAGTGCAGGTCGAACGTCACGAGCTCCGACGCCGCGAGAATCTCACGCACCGTGATGTCGCTGGACGGACGGGCCAGGGAGTAGCCGCCGCGTGCGCCGCGGGTGCTGGTGACGATGCCGGCGCGCCGCAGGCGCAGCAGGATCTGCTCGGCATAGTCCGGCGGCAGCTTCTCGCGCAACGCGATCTCGCGTCCGCTGACGAGCCCTTCGCCCGTGCGACGCGCAAGATGGAGGGCGCAAATGACACCGTATTCGGCCCAGGTCGTGATGCGCATGTCCGGAGATTACCGCGCGGCAGGACGGGATGGAAGGGAGCGGCGGACCGGCTATCGAGGGCGCGGCGTCGAGGCGACCTGGGTCACCGTGGCGCGCGCCAACCAGAAGAGCAGCACGCCGAGCGCGACCACGGCGGCGCCCAGGAGCGCCACGGACAAGACGTGCAGCAGCCCGAACAACGCACGCCGCGGGTCGGCCGGCGACAACTGGTCGATTGGCACGACGGCCACGACGCGAAGCGCGGCGATGCGCGGGTTCACGATGCCCAGCGCGGCGGCCGAGCATGCCACGGCGAGCACCGCCGCACCGATCGCGAGCGGCGCGCGGCGCGCGGCGGGCACGAGCCAGACGACGAGCACCGGCACAATGACGGCGCCGACGAAAACAACCGGGAGCACACGTCCCACCAGGTCGCCGGCCATTGCCCGCGTCGGGAGCACGGCGAACGCACCCGGCGCGACGACGAAAATCACCAGCAGCGCTGCGCCCATCCAGAGCGCCACGAGCAACGCGGCCGCGAGCGGTCGGGTCACCGCGCAATGAGGCGCGCGGCGCCTGTCAGGAACGGATTGGAACGTTTCTCCGCTTGAACGGACGTGGCCGGACCGTGACCGGAGTAGACCACCGTCTCGTCCGGAAGTGCCGCGAAGCGCTGAAGCGACCGGTTGAGCGCCGAGGGATCGGACAACGGCAGGTCGGTGCGGCCAATGGAGCCGGCGAAGAGACAGTCTCCGCCGAAGACGACACCGTCGCCGACGAACGCCACGTGCCCCGGCGAGTGGCCGGGCACGTGAATGACCCCGAACGACAGCCCGCCGACCGTCAGGACGTCCCCTTCAGCAAGGTCGTGATCGGGCGCCGGCGGGGTTTCAATGACCAAGCCGTAGTGCCTGCCCTGCTCTGCCGCGTGGTCGTACAGCGCCCGGTCGGCCGGGTGCAGGAACACCGGCACGTTCCACCGTCGCTTGATGGCGGCAATCCCGCCCACGTGGTCGATGTGCCCGTGCGTGATCCAGAGCGCGCGCAGCGTCCACGCATCCTGCTCGAGGGCGGCGATGAGGCGCTCGGCCTCGTCGCCCGGATCAATGAGCACCGCATCACGCGTGGCGGCGTCGCCGAGGAGGTAGCAGTTCTCCTGGAACGGCCCCACGGTGAGGACGCGGACGAACATCAGGCACGCACCAGCATCGGCATGGGCGCCGGCGCCGGCTGGCCCGTACGGCGCGCGGTGAGGTATTTCTCCACGGCGATGGCCGCGGTGGTCGCATCACCCACCGCCGTCGTCACCTGCCGCGTGAGCTGCACGCGCACGTCGCCAGCGGCAAAGAGCCCCTCGATGGAGGTCATCATGTTGGCGTCGGTCAGTATGTAGCCGGCGCTGTCGTGCTCGAAGTGGCCGTCGATGACGCCGGTATTGGGCGTGAACCCGACGAAGACGAAGCACCCCGTCGCCACGAGGTCGCGCGCCTCCCCCGTCTTGCTGTTGCGGATCGTCGCGTGCGACATCAGGCCCTGCGCATCGCCGTGGATGCTGTCAACGACGGTGTCGAGGATGGGCACGATCTTCGGGTTGGCGAGCGCGCGCTTCTGCACGATCTTCGACGCGCGAAACTCGTTGCGCCGGTGCACGAGGAACACCTTCTCCGCGTAGCGCGTCAGGAAGTCGGCTTCCTCCAGCGCGGCGTCGCCGCCGCCCACCACCATGATCGTGTGGCCCTTGTAGAACGCGCCGTCGCAGATGGCGCAGTACGACACGCCCTTGCCGGCATATTCAAGTTCACCGGGGACGCCAAGCTTCACCGGTGTGCCGCCGGCGGTGATGATGACGGCGCTCGCACGATACAGATCGCCCCCCTCGACCGTGACGAGGAACGTGCCGTCGGGCTGCCGGGTGACCTTCTCCACGGCGACGAATGTCCGCAGGTCCATGCCGAACTTCACCGCGTGCGCCTGGAACTTCTCGGCGAGTTCCGACCCGAGGATGTGCTCGAAGCCGATGTAGTCTTCGATGACCTCGGTATTGAGCAGCTCGCCGCCGGGAATCCCGCGCTCGAGCACCGCCGTCTTCAGCATCGACCGACCGGCGTACATGCCCGCGCAGAGGCCCGCAGGGCCAGCGCCGATGATCACCACTTCGTAGTCGTGCGTTGCCACGTGAGATCTGGGAAGAGGAGAGTGAGTACGGGGTGGCGGGGTGAATGAACGCGCCCCCAGGCTTGCTGAAAGATCAACCAATCACCAAGCGCACTGGTAGGGGGCGCGCGCCAATCGCCGCCGCGCCGCGGCCGGCGCGTGCCGCGGGCGCCTCAGCGCAGGTGTCGCCCGCCGTCCACGAACAGCACGTCCCCCGTGACGTACGCCGCCGAAGCGAGATACACGACGGCCTGCGCGATGTCGTCGGGCGTGCCGAGCCGCCGCATCGGCGTGGCATCCACAAAGGCCTGCTGCGCCTCGGCGGGCCATCCGTCGGGCGCGAGCACCGCGCCGGGCACCACGGCGTTGACGCGCACACGGGGCGCACACTGCACGGCCAGCTGTCGCGTCATCGCCTCCACGGCGCCCTTGCTGATGGCGTGCGGCACCAGCAGCGGCCACGACTCGTGCGCGAGATGATCGGCAATGTTCACGATGGCGCCGCCACGCTCGCCCATCACCCGCGCCGCAGCGAGCGAGAGAAAGAACGGGGCCCGCGCGTTGACGGCAAACGTCGCGTCCCACTCGGCAGGCGTCACCGTCTCGAGCGGGAGGCGGCGCATCACGGCGGCCGAGTTCACCAGCAGGTCGAGCGCGCCAAAGCGCGCCGCCACCTGCGCGACGAGCGCGGCCGGAGCGTCAGGGTCCGACAGGTCGGCGGCAAACACGTCGGTCTCCACGCCGAGTCCGCGCAGCGCGGCCGCCGTCTTGTGCGCGCCGGCCTTGGAGGCGTGGTAGTGGACCGCCACGCGACAGCCCTCGGCGCCGAGGGCGAGCGCGATGGCCTGCCCCACGCGCTGGCCCGCGCCCGTGACGAGCGCGACGCGGCCGGCGAGCGGACTCACGATTCGTTTACCGCCACGGCGGCGCGGCGCATCGCCAGGCGTTCCTCGTGCCGCTCCAGCCACTCCGGCGGCACCGGGACCGCGCCCAGTGCACGTGGCCCTCCCATCGCGCCGTGCCAGTCGGAGCCGCCGCTTGGCACGAGATGGAAGAACTCCACCAGTGCGCCAATGCGCGCCACGTCGCTGGCGTCGTGCCCGGGATGCCGCACCTCGGCGCCATCGATGCCTGCCGCAACCAGGCGTTCGAAGCGCGCGCGCCGCCCCTCGCCACCGGGATGCGCCCAGATGGCCAGGCCGCCAGCCCGGTGCACCAGTGCAACGCCCTCGGCCACTTCGAGACGCGGCTTGTCCACGAACGCCGGACGGCCGGCGCCAAGCCATCGGTCGAACGCCTCGCGCGAATCGGTCACCCAGCCACCGGCAATCAGCGCGCGCGCCACGTGCGGCCGGCCCACGGCGCCTCCGGCCGCCTCGCGCAGCACATCGTCCATCGTCACGGGAATGGCGTGCGTGTTGAGCACGCGCACCATCGACTCGGCGCGTGCACGCCGCCCGTCCTGGAAGTTGACGAGCGCGTCGGCGATGGCGCCGATGTCGGCGAGGTGCAGCCCGAGCAGGTGCACCTCGTCCTTGCCGTCCATGACGCTGAGTTCCACGCCGGGCACCACGCGCACCCCGAGTGGCGCAGCTGCGGCAACGGCCTCGGCGACGCCGGCGACGGTGTCGTGATCGGTAAGCGCCACGACCTGCAGCCCGGCGAGGGCGGCCGTCTCGGCAAACTTCGTCGGTGACGCGGTGCCGTCAGACGCCGTGCTGTGCGCGTGCAGGTCGATGCGGAGGGCGGCCGGCGGCGCGCTGGCGCCGTGCGGACTCGTCACTTGGCGTAGCCCGCCTCGGGCGACGTGTCACTCGCCTGCGACTGGGCGAGCAGCAGGCGCAGGTCCGCGTCATTCATCTCGGCCAGCGCCTGCTCGCGCGAGCGGGTGGCCGTGGGCGAAAAGCGGGTGACACGCAACTCGCGCGTGTCGCCGATGCCGCGCACGAACACCAGGGCAAACTCGTCGCCGGCGGACTGGGTGACGTGGCCGGACGGGGAGACCAGCCAGGTGGCGCCGTCAACGGTCAGGCTGCGGGAAGGCATCAGGGCAGCTCCACGAGAGAATAGATGCGAGAGGGATCGAGCGGCGGTTCGGCGGCCGAGGCGTGTGCGCGCCGCAGCGTCGCGATGTCGGGAGCTTCGGTGAACTCGATGAATGCGCCCGACAACGCCGCCTCCTCGAACACCCAGAACTGGCACCCCGACGACTTGTAGTGCGCCTCGCGCGACCGCATCCGTTCAAAGAACTTGTCGCGGTCGCCCGGCGTGACGACGGTGCGCTGCATGCTGAGGGCGCGGGGCATCGTCGGGCTCAGAACCCCTGCTCGGGGATCTGCTCCAGCGTCTGCTTGAGGTCGGCCATGAAGCGGTCGGCGTCGGCGCCATCAACCACCCGGTGGTCGAAGGAGCACGAGAAGTAGGCGCAGGTGCGGATGGCGATCACGTCCTCGCCGTCGGGGCCGGTGATGACCTTGGGACGCTTCTCGATGGCACCGAGGCAGAGAATGGCCGTGGTGCCGACGGGAATGATGGGCGTCCCGCTCAGCGACCCGAAGACACCCGGGTTCGTGATGGTGAACGTCGCGTCCTGCACCTCGGTCGGATTCAGTTTCTTGGTGCGGGCGCGCAACGCCAGGTCACTGGCCGCCTTGCTCAGTCCCGACAGCGAGAGGTCCTCGGCGTTCTTGATGACCGGCACGATGAGCCCGCTGGGCTCGAGGGCAACGGCAATCCCGATGTTGTAGCGCTTGCGCAGGACGATGTCCGTGCCATTCACCGCCGCGTTCAGGATGGGGTGGCGCTTGAGCGTTGCCACCACCGCGTGAATGATGAACGGCAGGAACGTGAGCTTCTGCCCCGTTTGCG
>CAYHCW010000126.1:0-7528 GCA_964355025.1 uncultured Gemmatimonas sp.
GATGTTGAGGTTCAGGTCGGGGTCCTTCACCCGGCGCAGGGCGAGCTTCACCATGTCTTCGGTGATGATCGCGGCGTCATCCGCCGGGGTCACCGTCTGCGCTCGAGGCGCCTCGGGTGGTGTGGGGTCCTGGGTCATGTGAGTCAGCCGCCGGGCTTCGTGGAGGTCTTCCTGCCGTTCCTGGCTGGGCTGGCCGTTGCCTTCGACGAGACCCTGGCCTTGGACGCGCTCCTGGGCTTCGATGCCGGCTTGGCCTTCGAAGCGCTCTTCGCCTTCGCCGCGCTCTTCACGGCGGTCGTGCTCTTGGCCTTGGAGGTGCCGGTCGCCGTCGCCTTCGCCGTCGCCGTCGCCTTCGCCGTCACGGCCGGCCGGCGCGACTTGACGCTCTTGCCGCGGCGCGACCGTCGTGAGCGCACGGGCTTGTTCCAATTGAGGGCACGATCGGCGCGAAACGCGGCCGGCATCGTCTCGATGCGCATGTCGTCGTCGGTCACCGACAGGGCGGCGGCGTCGGACAGGTCGCTGCGCACGTCGGAGATGACCGTCGAGGGGCGGCGCGCTCGCGCGGCGTGCACGCGGTTGGTCAGCAGGATGACGAACATGTCGCGCTGCGGATCGATCCAGATGGATGTGCCGGTGAATCCCACGTGGCCATACGCCGTGGGGCTCAGGTACTCGCCCGCGCCGTGGCGGCCTTCGGCCATCTCCCAGCCCAGTGCGCGGGAACCGGCGGCGCGCTGCGTGAACAACCGCAGCGTGGAGTCGCTGACGATGCGCACGCCGTTGTAGACACCGCCGTTCAGCATCATTTGCGCGAAGATCGCAAGGTCGTCGGCCGTGCCGAAGAGCCCGGCGTGCCCGGCGACGCCTCCCAGGGCGTAGGCGTTTTCATCGTGCACCTGCCCCTGCAGCGGATACCCGCGCGGAGGGGACACCTCGGTGGGGGCGACACGGTCGCGCACCGAATCGCTCGGCAGGAACCCCGTGTCGTACATCCCGAGCGGCCGAAAGACGCGCTGCTGCAGGAAGAGGTCGAGCGAGACACCGGCGACCGCTTCGACGACCATGCCGAGCAGGTCGGCGCCCAGGTCGGAGTACTCGAAATACTGGCCCGGGCGGTGGGCGAGCGGCGTCTCGACGACGGCACGCCGCGCTTCGTCAGGGTTTGCCGCGATTCGCCACAGGTCCCGGCCGGCGGGCAGGCCGCCACGATGCGTCAGCAGGTGGCGCACGGTGACTTCGTCCTTCCAGCGTCCCTCGAACCCGGTCAGGTAATTGGCGACCTTCGCGTCGAGCGGCAGGCGCCCTTCGTCGTACAGGATCATCGCCGCCGTGGTAGTGGCGATGACCTTGGTGAGTGAGGCCAGGTCGTAAATGGTGCGATCGGTGGTCACGGAGGGGCTGTTGCTGCCCCACCCGTGGGAGCCAAAGCCCTTGCTCCAGACGGCGGCCCCGCGACGTCCCACGATGACCGCCGCGCCCGGAAAGCCACCGGCACGAATGCCCTCCCGCACCACGCGGTCGATGATCTCCAGGCGCTCCGGCGACATGCCCACGCTGGCGGGCGAGCGCAGGGGCAAGCCGCCGTCATGTCCGCCAAGTGCAAGTGCGGCAATGAGATGGAGGATCACTCGGGACCTGGTGGGAGGCGCAGAAAGTCCGTCTATCCCGCGCGGGAGTCGCGCGGGTGGCGGGGACTACACAACTTGTGCTGATACGGGAGAGGTACACTGCAAGCCTTGTACCCGCAAGACGAGTAGAATATCGACCGGTCACCCGGCAACCCTTTCCGCGCCGGGTGTGACTCACCTGGTGAACGGCCATGGCAGATCAACTCACGATTCGGCGCGCCATTCATGGCGATGAAGCGGCGTTCCGTGCCCTCTGGGTACAGTACGCGCCGCGCATCGACGCCGTGGTGCGGCGGCTCGTGGGCGACCCGGACCAGGCCGCCGATATCGCGCAGGAAGTCTGGATCCAGATCTTCCGCGCCCTCCCCACGTATCGCGGCGACTCGCAGTTCGCCACCTGGGCCCATCGCATCGCGGTGAACCGCACGCTGAACGCGCTGCGGTCGCTGCGCCGGATCGGCAAGGCGGAGACGGAGATCGAGGAGGACACGGCGAGCGTGGAGCACGAGGGGGATCGCGCGCTGTTGGCGCAGACGATCGACGAGGCGGTGAAGAAGCTGTCGCCGGGCGCGCGCACGGTGTTCGTGCTCCACGACGTCGAGGGATACACGCACGAGGAAATCGCGGTGGAACTGGGCATTACGTCGGGCGGATCGAAGTCGCAACTGTTCAAGGCGCGCGCGAAGCTGCGCGGCCTGCTGGCTCATCTGGTGGATGCACCCAACACGCAGGAACCGTCACATGTTGCACATCTCAGCTGAACGACTGGCCGCACTGGTGGACGAAACGGCGCTGCCCGACGAGGCGACGCACCTCGCCGCGTGCGCGCACTGCGAACGCGAACTTGGCGCCCATCGCCGGCTCGTGCGGCTGGCGTCGAGTGCCGGGCTGCAGGAGCAACCGCCGCTGAGCGACTGGGTGTCGCTGGGCGCGATGTTGAAGGCCGAGGGCCTCGTCTCCGCCGCGCCGTCGGCACCGAGCCGTCCGTCGCGCGCGCAGTGGGTGATGCGCATTGCGGCGGGCCTTGTGTTGATTGCAGGCAGCGTCGTTGCCGGGCGCTGGACCGCTGGGTTCGGCGTGAGCTACAACGGCGCTCCCGTGGCAGCGACGGCTCGGCAGGACGCAACGCCGCCGGCCGCCAGTTTCGATTCGCCGCAGGCGGCCATGCAGGTGCTGACGTCCGCGCAGCAGCAGTACTCCGACGCGGCGGTCTACCTCGCGGGGCAGGACACCACCGCGCACTTCATCGGGCTCAACGTCAACACGTATCGCGCGCGCCTGAGCGCGCTCGACCAGATCGTGGCGGCCACGCGGGCGGCGCTGTACCAGGCGCCGCAGGACCCGGTGCTCAACCAGTACTACCTGTCGGCGGTGGCGGCGCGTGAAGCAACGCTGCGCCAGTACAAGGCGGCGCTGCCGGCATCGCAGAAGCTGGAGCGCTATTAGCTGGCGCAGAGAACTACAGAGTACGACAGAGTACGACAGAGTACGACAGAAGACGACAGAGTTTCTCTTCAAGGACATTGATGCAATGACAGTATCCCTACATTTCCTGCGGCGCGTGGCGCCGATTGCGCTGCTGACCGGCGCGGTACTCGGGGCGGCTGCGGGTTCGCTGGCCGCCCAGCGACCAAGGGCGGAGCCGCGCACCACGCGCGGGGTGATCGTGCGCGAGGACTCGGGCGAGACCATGCGGGTCACCGTCGTCCTCGACGGACTCGACAGCCTGCTGCGGGTGCTGATGCAGTCGCGCGCGCTCGAGGAACGCATCGGCATTGCCCTGCGCGAGTTTGCGGGAGCGCCGGCCAGCGAGACGCGCAAGCACGCCCTCGAGGAACAGTTGCAGAAGATCGCGCAGAACAACCTGCAGCTGATGTCGCGCATCCAGCTGGCCTGCTCGCGTCCGACGTCACGCGGCGTGTCGCCCGACGGCTACCTTGGCGTCACGTTCGGCATCTCGGGCGAAGTGAAGCGGGAGAACAACGGCGTGGAGATCTACCGGTTCGACGAGCCGCCCGAGATCATCAGCGTCGAGAGCGGCTCGCCCGCCGACCGTGCCGGCATCCGCAATGGTGACCGCATGGTCGCCATCGATGGCCGCGACGTCGTGGGGCGCGACGTGCTCTTTGCCCAGATGCTGGTGCCGGGGCGCAAGCTCCCGCTGCGCGTCGATCGTGACGGTCGCGAGCAGACCCTCGTGGTGCTCGTGCAGAAGCGTCCCGACGGGTTCGGCGACCAATGCGACGACCTCGACCTGATGCTGCAGCCGATGCGGACGCCGGGTGTCGCCCGGGCGGTGCCGATGCCGATGCCGGCGCCGGGCATACGGGGCTTCACCTTTACGCGTACGCCCGCCGCGCCGCGCACGACCTCGCCGCCGGAGGCGCCGGACGCACCAACGGCGCCGACCGCGCCGCGCGCCAGCGTGTGGAACATCGAGCCGCCCCCGCCGGTGGCCATGATGGGCTTCGCGGGTTTCTCGGGCTTCGTGGCCGGCGCGCAGCTGACGGCACTCACGGACGACTTCAAGGAACTCACGGGTGCCGATGGCGGCGTGATGGTGCAGCGCGTCTCGCCGGAAACGCCCGCAGCCCTGGCGGGACTCAAAGGCGGCGACGTCATCGTGGAGGCCGGTGACCGTCAGGTGACCAGCCTGCGACTGTTGCAGCGCATGGTGAGTGATGCCGACGGGAACGCCCTCAAGCTGAAGGTGGTGCGGAAGGGGAAGGCGCGAACGGTGTGGTTGAGGTGGTAGAGCGCGGTCGTACTCTACGGTTTCCTGACCGACCCCGGCGGCAGGCTGTACACCAGCTGCACCGTCTGTTCGTCCAGCTCGCTCAGCCCTCGCACGCGCACCCGGGCGGCCATGATGCTGCGCTCATCCATCGTATGGTCGAGCCCGAGCACGTGGCCGACTTCATGCATCGTGATGGCGTGAATGGACTCGGGGTCGAGCGCCGCGCCGCCCTGGTGGTGCAGCGCCACCTCGATGGATGATTCGACAATCCACCAGTGCTGGTCGCGCGTCCAGCGCGTGCGGCCGGTGATGGGCATGTCGAAGCGATCGACCCACGTCACGGGAATGTCGGCGCGCGCGGAGTCAACGACGAACGTGAAGAACACGGGCACGCCGGTGTGCGTCCACCGTTCGAACGCCTCGCGCGCCCGCGCGGGGTAGCTGGCCTGGAAGTCGGGGAGCGCACTGCTCGGCTGGATCCAGACCCGCAGCGGCTCGAGTTGCCGGTCGGGCCAGCGCGCGATGTTGTCGTCGCGCTGCAGAAGGATCTCGCGGATGTACGTGCCCGCCTCGCCACTGGTGAGCCGCCGCTGGATCTCGGCGAGGTCGCGCGTTGGCGCGGGCAACGACGACTCCTCAACCGCCACGAGCCCGGTCTGGCCGGCACTCTGTTGCGCGGCGGATTCCATCGGCGCAGCGCTGTCCGCAATGGTCGCCGCCACCGGAACGGGTGGCGGCGGGCCGCGCCGCGCCTGCGTCACGATGAAGCCGGCCATCGCCAGCACCAGCACCACCAGTGTAAGGGTGACGCGGTTCACGCGAGGAACTCCTCCACGATCGCAAAGAACTGTTGGGGCTGCTCCCAGAACGGCATGTGGCCGGCCTCGGAGATCAACCGCAGCACCGCCCCGTCAATAGTGGCCGCCGTGCGCTCGGCCTGCGACACCGGAATCAAGTCGGACGTTCCGTGCACCAGCAGCGTGCGGGCGCGGATGCGCGCGGCCGCCTCGCGCCAGTCGAACCCCTCGCGCCGCAACCGCGCCACGATCGCCGCGCCCGTCTCGCTGCGCGCCAGCGGCGGGGAGAACATCATGCCGAGTTCCCCGTCGTGGAACCAGGCGGGATACAGCGCGCGATTGTACTCCGCCTGCCGTCCCGGCTCGGGGTCGTGCAACTGCGCCGGGTCGAACGCGGCCAGTCGATCGTATGCCTCACCCGTCAGACGCGAGAGCGCAACGCCGTGGAGCGCGACGAGCCACTCGGGCGTGAGCCCGACGCCATCCACGAGCACGAGATTCCGCACACCGCCGGGATCCTCCGCGGCGCCGAGCATGGCAATGGCGCCACCCCACGAATGGCCGAGCACATCCCACTGCGAAAAGCCGAGGGCTTCGCGCAGGGCGCGCACGTCGAGCGCATCGTGCTCAATGCGCGCCGCGCGCGCGCCGGGCGGCACCTGGCTGCGGCCGCGCCCCCGCAGGTCGTACAGGATGAGTTGCCGGCGCGCGGCCAGCGGGGAGAGTGCGGGCCAGAGCAGGATGTGCGAATACACCATGCCGCCATTGATGCAGAGCAGCGGCGTGGCGCCCTCGACAACCGGCGTGGCAAAGACCGCGAAGTCGAGGCCCCGGGCGCGCACGGTGGTCGCCTCGAGGTGCGGCGCATGCGGCGACGAGCGCCGGAAGGCGAGAAAGCGCTCCTTCGCGTTCATGGCAAACAATGTAAGCCATGCGGCCCCCGCACCCCGCACCCTTGCCTCCGTCTCGCGCGAAGGATATATCTCAGTACAAAGATAAATGGACGGATGATTTGGAACTCGGCATCTACAGCTTTGCGGAAACCACCATCGACCCCGCCACCGGCGTGCGCGCCGGTGCGCGCGAGCGCCTGCGCGACCTGCTCGAGGAAATCGAGCTGGCCGACCAGGTGGGGCTCGACGTCTACGGCGTGGGCGAGCATCACCGGCCGGACTTTGCGGTGGCCACGCCGGCCGTGGTGCTGGCCGCCGCCGCGGCGCGCACCAAGCGCATACGCCTGACGAGCGCCGTGACGGTGCTCAGCTCGGACGATCCGGTGCGCGTCTTTCAGGAGTTCAGCACGCTCGACCTGCTGTCGAACGGCCGCGCCGAGATCATGGCGGGGCGCGGCTCGTTCATCGAGTCGTATCCGCTGTTCGGCTTCGACCTCACCAACTACGACGAACTCTTCACCGAGAAGCTCGACCTGCTGCTCGAGCTGCGGGCCAACGAGCGCGTGACCTGGAAGGGCAAGTACCGCGCCCCGCTCAAGGACCAGCCAGTGTATCCGCGGCCGGTGCAGGATCCGCTGCCGGTGTGGATCGCCATCGGCGGCACGCCGCAGTCGGCGTTTCGCGCGGGCATGCTGGGGCTTCCCCTGGCCATCGCCATCATCGGCGGCGAGCCGGCGCGCTTCACGCCATTCGTTGACATCTACCGCGACGCGTGGGTGCGTGGCGGGCACGACCCGGCCAGGGCGCGCGTGAGCATCAACTCGCACGGCTTCATTGCCGGCACCGAAGCGGACGCCGCCGAGTTGTTCTGGCCGCGCTACGCCGACGCGATGGGGCGCATTGGCCGGGAGCGCGGATGGCCGCCGCCGACGCGCGCGCACTATGACGGCGAACGGTCGCCGCACGGCGCGCTGCTCGTGGGCAGCCCGCAGCAGGTGATCGACAAGATCCTGTACGAACATGAGCTGTTCCAGAACGACCGGTTCCTGCTGCAGCTGAGCGTGGGCACGATGCCGCACGCCGACATGATGAAGGCCATCGAACTCTACGGCACCGTGGTCGCGCCGGCGGTGCGGCAGGCCGTGGGTGATGCAAGCACCACCGTAGCCAAAGGAGCCGTCTGATGCTGACCCTTCAGGTGATCATCTGCAGTACCCGTCCGGGGCGCGTTGGGCCCGTGATAGGCGCGTGGATGGCCGAGCAGGCACGCACGCACGCGCAGTTCAGCGTGGAGCTGGTGGACCTCGCCGACTACAAGCTCCCCGTCTACGACGAACCGGACTTTCCGCGGTCGGGCAACTACCAGCACGAACACACCAAGCGGTGGAGCGAGACGGTGATGCGCGCCGACGCGTTCGTCTTCGTGACGCCCGAGTACAACTTCTCCACCCCGGCGCCGCTGCTGAACGC
>CAYHCW010000127.1:0-7499 GCA_964355025.1 uncultured Gemmatimonas sp.
ACCGCCGTGATGCGCTTGGCCTCGTCTTCCGAAATCTTCAGCCGGTCAATGCGCGTGCCCACCACGAAGTCGAGCACCAGCACCCGCTGCCGCGTGAGTTCGTGCACCACCCCGGGCACGATCACCTGCGCATTGCCCTCGAAGTTGCGCCGAATCTCCGTGGCATACTCGGCTTCGAGCCGGAAGTCCATTTCCTCGTGGATGCGCGCCGAGAACTCCTCGATGACGCTCTGGATGCCGTGCACGTGCGGGTTGGGCCAGCGCGCCGCGACCAGTCGCATGATGCGGCGCGCGATGGCCAGGTCCTGCTCGACGATGCGTTCCACCCCGGGGCGCAGCACCTTCACGGCGACGTCGCGCCCCTTGTACAGCGCGCGGTGCACCTGGCCGAGCGAGGCGGCAGCCACCGGCTCCCGGTCGAACCGCTCGAACAGCTGCGACGATGGCATGCCGTAGGCTGCCACGATCTCGCGTTCGATGACATCCAGCGGCACGGCGGGCACCTGGTCGTGCAAGGTGCCCAGTTCGCTGATGTACGGCTCGCCAATGAGGTCGGCGCGGGCCGCGAACACCTGCGCGAGCTTCACGAAGGTCGGGCCGAGGCTGGCGATGGCGGTGACGATGCCTTGGGCGCGGGCGAGATGAAAGGCCGGGGTGCGGAGTGCGGGGGCGCCCCAGAGCAGCCAGCGGCGGCGGTCCCGCAGGAGCGAGACCACTTGAGGCAGCAGGGTGAGGACTATTCTGAGGGTGCGCATCGCTACCTGTAGAACGCCCCGGGACGTCGTGGAGTTGCAGCAGGTCGGGGCCCGGACGTCGTGCCGCGAGTGGCAGGCGTCCCCCCCACTCCGTAGTTTAGCCACTTCCCCCCGTGCCTGAGACCCGGCTTCCTGTCACCCGACGCGATGTCCCACTCAACGGCTGCTCCCGCCAACCCGGACCGCGGCCCGTCTGACACGTCACTGGCTGCCGAGCAGGTGGTCCTCGACGCCATTCGACGCACCGATCCCGTGCAGCGCATGCGCGAGGCGCTGGCGCTCAGCGAGTCGATGCGCAACGTCGCGCTCGAGCGGCTGCGTGCGCGGTATCCCGATCGCACCGTGTTGCAGCTGGTCGCGTTGATGCTGGACGAACCGCTCGATGTGGGCGCGCAGCCTGGTGGCGTCGCATGAGCGGGGAGGACCTGCTCCGCGCGCTCGCCGGTGCGCTTCGAGGCGCCGGCATCCCGTTCATGCTGACGGGCTCGGTAGCCGCCGCCTATTACGGCGCCGGCCGCGCGACCATGGACATTGACGTAGTGATCGATCCGCCGGCCGGTGCGGTGGACAACCTCGTTGCTCAGGTCCTGGCTCTCGGGGCGTACGTATCGGGAGAAGCTGCCCGTGAGGCGGTGGCGCAACGCGCGATGTTCAACGTGGTCGACCCGCGCTCCGGCTGGAAGGTCGACCTCATCGTCCGCAAGGCGCGGCCATTCAGTGAAGCCGAGTTCAACCGCCGTCGTCCGATCGAGTTTCTCGGTGTCACGCTCGATGTCGCCACACTCGAGGACGTGGTGCTTTCCAAGCTGGAGTGGGCCATGTTGGGCGGTTCCGCCCGGCAGCTCGAAGATGTGCGCGCACTGCTTCGCGTGGACGCCGGCGAACTGGACCGCGCATACGTGGAACAGTGGGTTCCGCTGCTGGGGGTGGATGAGCAGTGGCGCACGGTCACCACGGCATCCACACCATGAGCGCCCGCGAGTACCCCACCCGCACCCCGCGCGACGACGAAGTCGACGTCTTCGGCCTTTCGCACCAGGGCAAGGTCCGCAAGGACAACCAGGATCACTTCCTGATTGCGACCTTCCACCGCCGCATCAACGTCATCTCTTCCAATCTGTCCGGCCTCGATCAGCGCTTCAGGGCGGATGAGCAGCGGCTCGCGTTCGTCGCCATGGTGGCCGACGGCGTGGGCGGCGGAGTGGGCGGCGCCGAGGCCAGCGCCACCGCGCTCGAAGCCGCCATGCATTACGTGCAGGGCAGCGTCACCGCGTACTACGGCGCGAACGCCGATGAAGCGGAGTTCAAGGAACTGCTGCAGGCCGCCGCCATGCGCGCGCACGAGGCCGTGCGCGAACGGCGCGCGACGCGCGACGTGCGCGGCACGATGGCCACCACGCTCACCCTCTATTTCGGCGTCTGGCCCACGTACTACCTCCTGCAGATTGGCGACTCGCGCTACTACGTGTGGCGTGACGGCACGCTGCGCCAGGTGACGCGCGACCAGACGATGGCGCAGGATCTCGTCGACCTCGGCGCGATGTCGACCGAGACCGCCGAGCATACGCCGTTGGCGCACGTGCTGTCGAGCGCGCTGGGCGCCGATACCACCGTTCCCGTGGTCACGCGGATGCAGTCGCACTGGGGCAACGTGCACCTCCTCTGCTCCGACGGACTCACCAAGCACGTGAGCGACACGCGCATCGCCGAGGTGCTCGGCGCGATGACCAGCGCCCGGCAGGCGGCCGAGCAGCTGCTGCAGGACGCGCTCGACGGAGGCGGCACCGACAATGTCACCATCCTCGTCTTTGCGACGGTGCCCAGGGACGACGCCTAGGCGAGCAGGTCGTGGCCTGGCTCAGCGCGGGCGCTTGCGCCTAGATCTTGAACCCCAACGCCTTCGCCACGTCCCGCTGCCGCTCATCAAGCGTCAGGAAGCTGATCTCCTCGGCGTCAGGCGAGAAATACAGGGCCGTCGCCAGGTGCCAGCAGTCGGCGCCGCGTACGTAACCGGCGGCGAGCACGGTGGCGATCTCGGCGCCGAGCGGCCGGTCCGGTGACACCCACAGCATCGACGCGAGCCATGGCTGCACCTGCGCCTCGTCGCGGTGCCCCTCGCGGTGAAGCACGGTGCGCAGCTCGGCTTCGAGCAGCGGTGAAGCGGCCAAGCGGTCGAATACGCCGAGCTTTCGGCTCAGGCTTGGGGCATTGGGTTCGTTCAGCACGATAGCGGCGAGACAGGACGTATCGACGAAGGCCAGCTTCACTCGTTGCGATCCTCGAGGAAGCGCTTGAGCCCGCCCGGGCGATTGATCAGCGGCTTGAATGACCGATCCTGGGACGTCGCCGGCGTGATGACCCCGCGCGCAAGAAGCTCCTGATACCGTTCCTCGAAGCTCTGCTTGGCCTTGGCGATGGGCCGAATCTCCACCGCCGGCTTGCCGTGCACCGTCACCACCACGGTGTGCCCTTCGCGCACCCGGCGCACGATGGCCGACAACTTGGCCTTGGCGTCGTAGAGGGAGTAGATGTCTTTCATGAATCTAGTCTATCTAGTCAGACCAGACTATTCAACCCCTCACCCCTACCTGCACCCCGCACCCCGAACCCCTCACCTGCACCCGCCACCCCGAACCCCTCACCAGCCGTAGTTACCGCCCCACATCTATTGCCAGCACCCCAAAGTCATCCCCCCCATGCCCGGCCTCAATCAGCGCATCCATCCGCGCCGCGATCCCCGGCAGCGCCGCCAGCGGCTTTTCACCAGCCGTCTCGATCATCAGCCGCACATCCTTGCGCGCCATCGTCAGCTCGAAGCTCGGCGAAAAGTCGCCGGCCGCCATGCTCTTGCCGCGCCCGCGCACGATCGCCGACGCGTCGAAGAAATCGAACAGCTTCATCGCGTCGGTGGCCGCCATGCCGGCGCTCGTCGCCACCGTCAGCACGTCGGCAATCACCCCGCCGAGTCCAAGCAGGTAGGCGTTGCCGCACAGCTTGTACACCGCCGCCGCGTCGGGGCGTTCGCCAAGGTACTCCACCTTCGCGGCTTGCACGGCGAGTGCGGGGTGAATGGCATCGAAGAGCGCCTTCGGTCCGGCGGCCAGGATGATGCCGAGTCCCTTGCGGGCCATCGCCGGCCCGATGAACACCGGGCAATGGATGTAGCGCACCCCCGCGGCGTTCAGCCGCACGGCGCGCGCGGCGGTGAGCGTGGGCAGCGTGGTGGTGTGGTCCACGATGATGGCGCCCGCTGCCATGGCGCCGCGAAACTCGGCCACCACACTCTCCACCGACTCGTCGTCCTTGAGCACCAAGTGCACGCGCTCGGCGCCCTGCACGGCGTCGGCCGGCGTGGCCGCCACGCGCGCCCCGAATGCGGCGAGCGCCTGCGCCTTGTCGGGCGAGCGGTTCCAGACGGCAACGGTGTCGCCGCGCTCCAGCGCGGCCTCGACAAAGCCCGCCCCCAGGCGGCCGGTTCCGAGATAGGCGATGTGGGCGGTCATGGGCGACTCTCGTGGCTGAGGGAATCACGCAATGTAGCCCGCTCCCCCCGCCCCCCGCACTTGCACCCCGCACCCCTCACTCCGCACCCCGCCCTCAGGAGAGGCTTTGCCTGATAGCCCGTTGGCAACTTGCCTGTCGCCGACAGGGCGGCCTTGGGGCTATTCTCCAAGGCAGTTGGCAGTGTCCCTGTCATAACCGCGCTCTTCAGAGCTCTTCATACAGGAAGCGGACCCCAATGGTTACCGCAACGACCGATCGTCCCGGCGCCGGCGCGCGCCCCTTTACGTCGCTCAAGAACCTCACCGGCGTGGCGTACGTTGACGCCATCATGGAGAAGGTGAGGGCCCAGAACCCGGCCGAGCCCGAATTCCACCAGGCCGTGCATGAAGTGGTGGATTCGCTCAGCCCCGTGCTCGACCGGCATCCGGAGTACAAGGCCGCGCGCATCATGGAGCGCATGATCGAGCCGGAGCGGGTGATCCTGTTCCGCGTGCCGTGGGTGGATGACAACGGCGACATCCAGCTCAACCGCGGCTTCCGCATCGAGATGAACAGCGCCATTGGCCCGTACAAGGGCGGCCTGCGCTTTCACCCCTCGGTGAACCTCGGCATCCTCAAGTTCCTCGCCTTCGAGCAGGTGTTCAAGAACTCGCTGACCACGCTGCCGATGGGCGGCGGCAAGGGCGGCAGCGACTTCGACCCCAAGGGGAAGAGCGACACGGAAGTGATGCACTTCTGCCAGAGCTTCATGACGGAACTGTTTCGCCACATCGGCGCCGACACCGACGTGCCGGCTGGCGACATTGGCGTGGGCGGCCGCGAAATTGGCTTCCTGTTCGGCCAGTACAAGCGCCTGAAGAACGAGTTCACCGGCGTGCTGACGGGCAAGGGCCGGGGCTGGGGTGGCTCGTTGATCCGGCCGGAAGCGACGGGTTTCGGCACGGTCTACTTTGCGCAGGAAATGCTGGCCGAAAAGAAGACCGACTTTGCCGGCAAGCTCGTGGCCGTGTCGGGCTTTGGCAACGTGGCGTGGGGCGCGGTGCAGAAGGTGAACGAACTCGGCGGCAAGGTGGTGACCATCTCGGGGCCCGACGGCTTTGTGCACGACGCCGACGGCGTGTCGGGCGAGAAGTGGGAGTACATGCTCAAGCTGCGCGCGTCGGGCCAGGACATCGTCGCGCCGTATGCCGACAAGTTCACGGGCGCCAAGTTCCACGCCGGCAAGCGGCCGTGGAGCGTGAAGGTGGACGTGGCGCTCCCGTGCGCGACGCAGAACGAACTCGACGGCAGCGATGCCGCCGAGCTGGTGAAGAACGGCTGCCTGTGCGTGGCCGAAGGCGCCAACATGCCGAGCACGCCCGACGCAGTGGCGACGTTCCAGAAGAACCACGTCATGTTTGCCCCCGGCAAGGCGGCCAATGCGGGCGGCGTGGCGGTGTCGGGCCTCGAGATGTCGCAGAACAGCATGCGCTACAGCTGGACGCGTGAAGAGGTGGATGCCAGGCTGCACACCATCATGAAGAGCATCTACAGCGCGGCGAGCGGCGCGGCGGCCGAGTACGGCACGCCGGGCAACCTGGTGAACGGCGCGAACATCGCCGGCTTCCTGAAGGTCGCCAACGCGATGATGGACCAGGGCGCCGTCTGAGCACCACGGGGCCGGAGACCGTGCGCGAGCGCGCTCGGGTGCCGACGGCAGCGGATGCGCTGCCGTCGGAGCTGTTTCAGGACCTGATGCCCTACCGGGTGCAGGACATCCTGCTCGTGTCGAGCCTGTACGATGCGTTCACGCTGCAGGAAGACGGCCGGCTGAACGAGCTGGTGATGCGCGAGGTCATCGACCTCGACACGCATCACACGCCGCACATCACGCACGTGGCGAGCGGCGCGGAGGCGGTGGCCAAGGCCACGGCACAGCGCCAGTTCAACCTGGTGATCACGACGATCAACCCGGGCGACATGGACGCGGCGCAGCTCGCGCAGCAGCTGGCCGACGCGGGGCTCGACGTGCCGGTGCTGGTGCTGGCGTACGACCACCGCGAGTTCAAGGAGTTTGAGTCGCGCGCCGACCTGTCGCGCATCGACCGGTGCTTCATGTGGCAGGGCGACGCGCGCATCCTGCTGGCGATGATCAACTACGTCGAGGACCAGCGCAACGTCGCGCACGACACGGCCACGACGGGCGTGCGCGTGGTGCTGCTCGTCGAAGACAGCATGCGGTACTACTCGTCGCTGCTGCCCACGGTGTACTCCGAGATCATCAGGCAGTCGGCCAACGCGCTGGGCGAAGGGAGCAACCTGTCGCACAAGCTGGTGCGGCTGCGCGCGCGCCCCAAGATCCTGCTGTGCACGTCGTACGAGGAAGCGTGGGAGCGCTGGACGACGTACCAGGACCACGTGCTCGGGATCATCACCGACGTCGAGTTCCCGCGCGGGGGCGTTCTGGCGCGGGATGCGGGGTTCGACCTGGCGCGCGCCGTTCGCGAGCAGGTGCCCGACGTGCCGATCCTGATGCAGTCGGGGCGCGCCGAGTACCTGCAGCGCGCCGAAGCATCGGGGCTGCCGTTCGTGCTCAAGGGGTCGCCGACGATGCTGCGCGAACTGCACGGGTTCATCGTGGAGCACTTCGCGTTCGGCGACTTCGTGTTCCGCATGCCCGACGGGCGAGAGCTGGGGCGCGCCGAGGACCTGCGCAGCCTCGAAGAGATGCTGGCCACGGTGCAGGTCGAGAGCATCGTGTACCACGGCGAACGGAATCACTTCTCCACGTGGCTTTCGGCGCGCGCCGAGTTCGCCCTCGCACACCGCCTGCGCGCGCGCCGCGTCTCCGACTACCAAACCTCCGAGGAGCTGCGCGCCCGGCTCATAGCCGCCATCGCCGAGTACCGCGACGATCAGGCGCAGCTGCAGGTAGGCGACTTCGACCGGGAGTCGTTCGACGCATCGGTGCCGTTCTTCGCCCGCATTGGCGGCGGCTCCATTGGCGGCAAGGCGCGCGGGCTCGCGTTCGTGCGGCGGTTGGTTGGCCTGCATGGCGTGAACCGCCGTTTTCCCGGCGTGCAGGTGGGCGTGCCGCCGGCGGTGGTGATTGGCACCGATGTCTTCGACCGGTTCCTCGCCGACAACGACTTGCTCGACGTCGCCATCAACGGCACGGACGACGAGGTCCTGCTGCGACGGTTCCTCGCCGCAGGCCTTCCCGATGACGTGATGGCAGATCTTGACGTCTTCCTTCGGAAG
>CAYHCW010000128.1:0-7475 GCA_964355025.1 uncultured Gemmatimonas sp.
GGCGCTGGCCGTGAACGGCGAGATCTACAACCACAAGGAACTCGAGCGCGGCCTGCACGCGCCCTACGCCTTCCAGACCGGCTCGGATTGCGAGGTGATCAATGCGCTGTTCCGCGAGCGCGGGGCCGACTTCCTGCCCCTGCTCAACGGCATCTTCGCGTTCGCGCTGTGGGATGCCGGGCAGCAGCGCTACCTGATTGCCCGCGACCCGATTGGCGTCTGCCCGCTCTATCAGGGTCGCGACGCGGAGGGCCGCTTGTGGATTGCGTCGGAAATGAAGGCGCTGGTGGGGGTGTGCCAGCAGATCGACGTCTTCCCGCCGGGCCACTACCTCGACAGCCGCATCGGCGAGGTGCGCGCCTACTGGCAGCCCGCGTGGCGTGACTACGACGCGACACGCGGCGTGGCGGTGGCGCCCGCGGTGCTGCGCGCCGCGTTCGAGCGGGCCGTCCATCGTCAGCTGATGACCGACGTGCCGTACGGCGTGCTGCTGTCGGGGGGCCTCGATTCGTCGCTGGTGGCGGCCTGCGCCGCGCGCTTTGCCGCCAAGCGGATAGAGGAGGACGACCGCACCGACGCCTGGTGGCCGCGGGTACACTCGTTCGCCATCGGACTGGACGAGTCGCCGGACCTGGCGGCCGCGCAGATTGCGGCGGACGCGCTCGGCACGATCCATCACGGCTTCACCTACACCATCGCCGAAGGCCTGGACGCCCTGCCCGACGTGATTCGTCACGTCGAGAGCTACGATGTGACCACGGTGCGCGCGTCAACGCCGATGTACCTGCTGGCACGACGCATCAAGGCGATGGGCGTGAAGATGGTGCTGTCGGGCGAGGGCGCCGACGAGATTTTTGGCGGCTACCTGTACTTCCACAAGGCGCCGTCTGCCGAGGAGTTCCACGCCGAGACCGTGCGCAAGCTCGATGCCCTGCACCGGTACGACTGCCTGCGCGCCAACAAGGCGATGGCCGCGTGGGGCGTGGAAGCCCGTGTCCCGTTTCTCGACCTCGAGTTTCTCGGCGTGGCGATGTCGATCGATGCCGAGTACAAGCGCGTGCGGCCGGGTGGGATGGAAAAGCAGATACTGCGCGAGGCGTTTGAGGGCGTGCTGCCGCCGAAGATCCTCTGGCGGCAGAAGGAACAGTTCAGCGACGGGGTCGGCTACAGCTGGATCGATTCGCTCAAGGCGCACGCGGCAGGGGCCATCGCCGACAGCGAGTTCGCGCGGGCCGCGGAGCGCTACCCGGTGAATCCGCCGGTCAGCAAGGAGGCGATGCTGTATCGCCAGCTCTTCGCGCGCGCATTCCCCACCGACGACTGCGCGGCAACCGTAGCCGGCGGGCCCTCGATCGCCTGCTCCTCACCGGCGGCGATTGCCTGGGACGCCAGCTTTGCGGCGATGGCCGATCCGTCGGGACGCGCGGTGGCCGGCGTGCACCAGGCCGCGCACGGCAGGTAGCGCCGCCGAGGCACGCGGATGGGAGGGCGGAACGGTATATTTACAGACCTTTCCGCCCGCCATCGCCAGAGGCTTCATGGCCATTGCACGCCATATCCTGCTTGCCTGTACGCTGTTGTCCGTCGTCACGCCGATGCGCGCCCAGGAAACCGCGGCATCGCGGCCGGCAGCGGCCAGCTCCAGTGAACCACTGCGGCTCTTCCTCGACTGCGCCTCGTCGGGCTGCGATTTCGACTTTCTCCGCACCGAGCTGACCTGGATCAGCTACGTCCGCGATCGCACCGACGCGCAGGTCCACGTCATCGCCACCTCGCTCGGCACCGGATCCGGCGGCCAGGCGGTGACCTTCAAGCTCCTCGGCCTCCGGGAGTTTGCCGGGGTCGACGACGAGGTGCAGTACACGACACCGCAGGGGGCCAGCAACGACGAGCAACGACGCGAGTTCGTGCGCGTACTGAAGCTCGGGCTGGCGCGCTACGTGCTGCGCACGGCCGACGGGCGCAACCTCGTGCTCAGCTACCAGGCGCAGACGCTGGCCGGTGCGAAGGTGCCGGCGCGCGACCCGTGGAACTTCTGGGTGTTCAGCGTCGGCGCCAACGCCCGTGCGCGCGGCGAGTCACAGTCGAAGTCGAGTTCCTGGAGCGCGAGCGTCTCTGCGCGGCGGACCACGGAACTGTGGAAGGCGAACTTCGGATTCTCCGGCAGCGCCGACCGTGACTCTTACAGCTTCGAGGACGGCACGGTGTACAAGGCCAACACCAACGACTGGCGTGGCAGCGGCCTTGTCGTCCGATCCCTGGGACCGCACCTCTCGGCGGGCGTGAGCGTCCGCAGCTACTCGTCCACCCAGGACAACGTCGATCTCAACGCCCGCATCGCGCCGGCCGTGGAGTACGACTTCTTCAGGTACGCCGAGTTCACCCGGCGCCGGCTGGTGGCCTCGTACAGCATCGGCATCGATCGGTTCAACTACAGCGAGCTGACCGTCTACGACAAGACCGAGGAGACGATCACCTCCCAGTCGGTCTCGCTCTCCTACGCCGCCCGTGCGCCGTGGGGCAACGCCAACGTGGGAGCATCCGCGTCGCACTACCTTGCCGACGCACAGAAGAACCGGATGTCGGTGTTCGGGGGCATGTCGGTGCGCCTGACGAAGGGGCTGCAGCTCTCCTATAACGCGTCGTACTCGCGCGTGCGCGACCAGATCACCCTGCCCAAGGGCGACGCCACGGACGAAGAGGTGCTGCTGCGCCTGCGGCAGCAGGCCACGAGTTACCGGGTCAACGGGTATCTCTCGCTCAGCTATACCTTCGGCTCGGTGTTCAACAACGTGGTGAATCCCCGCATGGGGAGCAGCAACGACAACGACCACTTCTGAGACAACGCCTCGCCCCGTCGACAACCCGCGCACGCCATCTGTAGATTTCAGTCAGCACAACCGCATTCGCAGCCCCCCGTCACGCTTCGTCCGTCAGGCCCGACCATGACCATTCTTCGCTCATCCGCCGTCGCGCTGGCCCTTGCCGCGCTGACCGCTTCGGCCGCCGCGGCCCAGTCCTCCAAGGAGTACGGCAAGGCGCTCACGCTCACGGTGACGACGCCCATCTCGGCCATCCTCAAGAACCCCAAGGCCTTTGAAGGCAAGCGCGTGCAGGTGGAGGGCACGATCGTCGAGGTCTGCGAGGAGCGCGGCTGCTGGATCCGCATCGCCAGCGACAAGGAGTTCGAGGCCATCCGCTTCAAGGTCGAGGACGGCGTCATCACGTTCCCGATGGAGGCGAAGGGCAAGCTGGCGCTGGCCGAGGGGGTCGTGAAGATCACGACGCTCACGAAGGAGCAGGCCATTGAGCAGGCGAAGGAAATGCACAAGGAACGCGGCACGATGGCCAAGTTCGATCCGTCCAAGTACACCGGCCCGGTGACGGACGTGCAGATCACGGGAGAAGGCGCCCGGGTCAAGTAATGCCTGAGCGGACATCCGGGGGGCGTTCTCCCTGGCGGCGGTGGAGCATCGTGCTCCACCGCGACGTGGGGTATCTGGCCGTCGCGATGACCCTCGCCTACGCCATCTCGGGGATTGCCGTCAATCACGTCGCCGACTGGAATCCGAACTACCGGATCACCAAGTCGTTCATTGAGGTCGCGCCGATCACCGCCACCACGGCGCCGGAGATCGTGGCCGCCGCGGTCGAGCGGCTCGGCCTTGGCGAAGCGCCGAAGAGCAGCTTTCGCCCCGATCCGCACACGGTGCAGCTGTTCTACAAGGGAAAGGTCTATCACGTTGACTTGCCGACCGGCAAGGTGATGATCGAGTCGACGGTGGCCCGTCCCGTGCTGTACGAGATGAACCAGCTGCACCTGAACCACCCGAAGAAGGCGTGGACGTACGTCGCCGACGTGTATGCGCTGGCGCTGATCCTGCTCGCCATCACCGGGCTGTTCGTGCTCAAGGGGCCGCTGGGGATCACGCGGCGCGGCGGCTGGCTCACTGCGGCGGGCGCCGTCCTGCCCATCGGGTATTGGTTGTTCTACCTTCGCTAGATTTCGCCATGCCAACAGCATTCCGTACGTTCGCTCAGGCGCTGGCGGTCATCGCCATCGCTGGTGCTTGCGCCCGCGTCGCCACGGCCCAGGCCCAACCCGGCGCCGTGGCCTCGCAGCGCGGCGCCGTCGTGTCGTCGTCGAGCATCGCCTCTAACATCGGCGCCGCGGCGCTCGCGCGCGGCGGCAACGCCGTCGATGCCGCCGTCGCCACGGCCTTTGCCCTCGCTGTCACGCATCCGTCGGCCGGCAACATCGGCGGCGGCGGCTTCATGATCGTGCGCATGGCCAGCGGTGAGGCGAGCACCTTCGACTTTCGCGAGAAGGCGCCGTTGGCCGCGACGCCGACGATGTTCCAGAACGCCGATGGCACCATTGCGTACGCGCGCACCGATTCCGGATGGCTCTCACCCGGCGTGCCGGGCACGGTGCGCGGGCTGGCGCTGGCCCATCGGCGCTTCGGCTCGCTGCCGTGGCGCGACGTGGTGATGCCGGCGGCTGAGCTCGCGGCACGCGGCTTCGTGTTGTCGCCCGCGCTGGCCGACGAGCTGAACTTCGCCCTGCGCGAGATCTTTGCGCCCTTCCCGTCATCGGTGGCTGCGTACGGAAAGCCGAACGGCGGCGCGTGGGTCGCCGGCGACACGCTGCGCCTTGGCGACCTGTCGCGGACGCTGCGGTCGATCGCCGTGCGCGGCCCCGATGCGTTCTACACGGGGTGGATTGCCGATTCGCTGGCCGCCCAGATGAGCGCGCATCACGGGCTCATCACCAAGCGCGACCTTGCCGCGTACCGCGCCGTGGAGCGCGCGCCGCTGCGCGGCACGTTCCTCGGGCACGAGATCATCACCATGGGGCCGCCGAGTTCGGGCGGCACGGTGCTGGTGCAGACGCTGAACCAGCTGGAGCACTTCGGCATCCAGCGGATGCCGCGTTCGTCGGCGCAGTTCCTGCATTTGCGCGTCGAGGCGGCGCGGCGCGCGTATCTCGATCGCGCGCGCTGGCTGGGCGACTCGGACTTTGTGAAGGTGCCGCTCACCCGCTTGGTCTCGAAGGCGTACGCCGCTGAACTGGCGCGCGGCATCGACACGGCGCACGCGTCGAGCAGCGTGGCGCTCGGGGGCAGTCTGGTGGCGCCGGCGAGCGAACCGAAGCAGACGACGCATTTCTCGGTGGTTGACGCACAGGGCAACGCGGTGTCGCAGACCTACACCCTCGAGGGCGGGTACGGGTCGGGCGTGGTGGTGCGCGGCGCCGGCTTCATCCTCAACAACGAGATGGGCGACTTCAACAAGAAGCCCGGCTACACGTCCACGCGCGGCGACATCGGCACACCGGCCAACGTGCTCGCCCCCGGCAAGCGCATGCTCAGCTCGATGACGCCGGCGATCATCACCAGGCGGGGCAAGCTGCTGCTGGTGACGGGCTCGCCGGGCGGGCGCACGATTCCCAATACCGTCATCGACGTCGTGCTTGGCGTGACGGCGTTTGGGCAGCCGGTGCGCGTGGCGGTGGACGCCCCGCGCGTGCACCACCAGTGGCTGCCCGACACGACGCGCTACGAAGAAGGGGCGGTGAGCACGGAGGCCGCGCGCATTCTCACGGCGAAGGGGCACACGCTGCGCGCCGAGCCCGCGAGGTCGCAGGGCGACGCGCACAGCATCTGGTATGACGCCGCCACGGGCACGGCGTATGGCGCCAACGATCGCCGTTCACCCGACTCCGGCGTCGGCGTGCCTGCGGCGGCAAAGCCCAGGCGGCCCTGAGGGTCAGGCGGCGCCAGGCGTCACGCCGCCGCGAGCCTCAGGCGGCGCAGATGGTCAGCAGGAATCCGTCGGGGTCCACCAGCGCGAAGGCCATGGGCCCCCACGGCAGCGGTGCCGGGTCGGCGTCGAGCGTGAGGCCGGCGGCCTTGGCGCGGTCGGCCAGCGCCACGAGGTCCTGCTCGGTGTTGAGCCAGAACCGGACACCGACACCCTTGGTGCGATCGCGGCCCTTGGCAAAGTCATCCTGCCCGATGCCGAGCATCGTGTTGCCGGCCTTGAGCATCGCGAAGCGCAGCACGCCATCGACTTCGCTGCGATCGGCAATCTCGAAGCCGAGTCCGTCCACGTAGAAGTGCAGGCTCTTGGTGAGATCGCTCGCCGTGAGCGAGGGGAACATGGACTTCGCGTTCAGTGCGGACATGGGATCCTCGGGGGGTAGGAGGCGCCGTTCAAGATATCGAGGCGCCACCGCTCGTGGGAGCTCCCAGTACCGTCCCACGCACCCAGCGCAGGGCCCAGGCGAGGGCCGGCTCGAGGTGCTCCATCGATGACGCCCTGGGCGGCGCACCGAGCGCGAACGCCTCGCCGCGAATGGCGAGCAGCGTGCACGGTGGCGGCTCGGCGTGATGCATGTCGCGATACACCTGCATCACCGCCGCGGGCGACATGGCGTGCGTGGTGAAGCTCACGTCGCGCGCGGCGTGCACGGCCGTCACTTCGAACGGCGCGGCGCAGGTGAGGCTGGCATCGATGAAGAGCACGCGCTCGCGTCCGGCGAGGTCGAGCGCGTGCTCCACCTGGAGCTGGTAGTCGTCCAGGAACTCCACGCCGCCAGCTACACCGTCATCGCCAACGAGCGCGCGCAGTCGCTCGACGCACATCGGCCCCAGCGCGTCATCGCCGCGGCTGGCGTTGCCCCAGCCGAACACCAGCAGCGGCGCGGTCACCCCGGCAGGCCCGCCGGCGCGCCAGGGTTGCGCACCATCGCGCCGTCGTGCGACCGCCGCACGTGGTCGATCAGGCTGCCATCCGGCCCCAGCAGCGTGACGTCCAGCGGCATCCGGCCCAGGGCGTGCGTGGCGCACGACAGGCAGGGATCGTAGGCGCGGATGGCCACTTCCACGTGGTTCAGCAGGCCCTCGGTCAGTTCGTTGCCATCCAGGTATTCCCGCGCCACTGCGCGCACGGCCTCGTTCATGGCCTGGTTGTTGTGCGTGGTGGACACAATCAGGTTGCACATCGTGACGAGGTCGGCGGCGTTCACCTTGTAGTGGTGAATGAGGGTGCCGCGCGGCGCTTCGATCACGCCCACCCCTTCGCCGCGCCACTCACCCCGGGCCATGAGATCGCCATCGAGAATGGCGGGGTCGTCGAGCAGTTCCTGGATGACCTCCACGGCGTGCAGCATCTCGACCATGCGCGCCCAGTGGTACGCGAGCGTGGCGTGCACGGGGGCGCCCTTGCCCCAGGCGATGAACTCCTGCCGCTCCACCTCGGCCAGCGGACTGGGGATGAAGTCGCAGTTCTGCACGCGCGCCAGCGGCCCGACGCGATACCATCCCGACTCGGGGCCCAGGCTGCGCAGGAACGGGAACTTCATGTACGTCCACGGCTTCACTTCTTCCTCGATGAGGTCCATGTAGCGCTGGTCGATGGCGCCGTCGAGGATGATGCCGCCCTTTGCGTCGCGCGCGCGCAGCACGCCGTCG
>CAYHCW010000129.1:0-7449 GCA_964355025.1 uncultured Gemmatimonas sp.
CACCTTCGGCAAGAAGGAAGAGCAGATCTTCCTCGGCCGCGAGATCGCGCAGCACCAGGATTACAGCGAGGACACGGCGCTGAAGATCGACCACGAAGTGAAGCGCTTCGTCACCGACAACTACGAGCGCGCAAAGGGCGTGCTGATGCAGTACAAGCCGAGCCTCGAAAAGGTCGCGGCTGAGCTGCTCGTCCGCGAAGTGCTCGACGGCGAACAGGTGCGCCGCATCATCGCGGGCCTGCCGCTCGAAGAGGCGAAGCCGCACGCGCCCGCAGGTCCCGTGTCCTCTCACGACGAGGAAACCGGACGCAGAAAAGAGCGGCCCGGAATCGTTCCGCCGCTCACGGATCCGCTGCCGCAGGAATAAGGCTGGTTCCTCGAGCGACATTCATTCTTCCATTGCCAGACGGGCGGGCGCTGCACCTCGGTGCCCGCACGCTCGTCATGGGCATCCTCAATATCACTCCCGATTCATTTGCCGATGGCGGTCTGTATCTCGATCCATTCGCGGCGGAGGCTGCCGCTGTTGAGATGGAGGCGTGCGGCGCCGACATCATCGACGTCGGCGGCGAGTCGACGCGCCCTGGATCGGAACCTGTCAGCGCCGAGGCGGAAATCGCGCGCGTGCAGCCGGTCATCGCGCGCCTGTCGCGCTCCCTCACGATCCCCATCTCGATTGACACGTCGAAGCCTGCGGTGGCCGAGGTGGCGATTGGCGAAGGCGCCTCGCTCATCAACGACGTGACGGGGCTGGGAGGCGCCCAGCGAGCCCTGAGTTATGATGCGTCTCTCGCCGAAATCGCCGCTCGTTCGGGCGCGGGGCTCATCCTGATGCATGCCCGGGGGCGCTCAAGGGACATGTATAAGGAGGCGGTGTACGCCTCGGTACCGGAGGAAGTCAGGGACGAGCTGCGCGCGAGCCTCGACCGCGCGCTGGCCGCGGGCGCACGGCGCGAGTCGGTGATCCTCGATCCCGGACTTGGATTCGCGAAGCGGCCCGAGCACAGCTATGCGGCGCTCGCGGCGCTTCCCGAGCTGGCGGCGCTCGGGTGCCCGCTGCTTGCGGGGCCGTCGCGCAAGTCGTTTCTCAGCGCGGCCATCGGCGAGCGCGCGCCGGCCGAGCGCGATATGGCGACGGCGGCATCGGTGGCTGCCGCGGTGCTCTTCGGCGCGCACATCGTGCGTGTGCACAACGTGCCGGCCATGGTCGATGTCGTGCGAGTCGCGGACGCGATACGTCAACAATGCTGAACTGGCTGCAGTCCTTCGTCTCGCGCATGCCCGCCATAACCTGGTGGGACGTCCTCGATATCGCCATCGTGTCGCTGGTGGTCTACGAGGTGCTGAAGGCGATCCGCGGCACCAGAGCCATCCAGATGGCCGCGGGCTTCGCGCTGCTGCTGGCGATGTTCTACGTTTCGCGCTGGGGCCACCTGCAGACGGTTGACTGGCTCATCCGCAACCTGCTGCCGTACCTCGTGTTTGCCGCCATCGTCCTGTTCCAGGCCGACATCCGCCGCGCGCTCGCGCACTTCGGCCGAGCGCCCTTCTTTCGCTATCTTCTGACGCAGGAAGGCGCGGATGAAACCATCGAGGAAATCACCGTCGCGGCCGCGCAGCTCTCGGCCGCGCGCACAGGCGCGATTGTCGTGATCGAGCGGCAGATCGGCCTGCGCAACTACATCGAGGCGGGCCTTCCGCTCGATGCGATGCTCACCTACGATCTGCTCGTGAGCATCTTTCAGCCGAAGTCGCCGCTGCACGACGGCGCCGTCATCGTGCAGAACGATCGCGTGGCGGCGGCCGCGTGTTTTCTTCCGCTGACCGTGAACCCGCAGCTCGCGAGGAGCATGGGCACACGCCACCGCGCCGCAATCGGCCTGACGGAAGAGAATGACGCTGTGGCGGTGATCGTGTCTGAAGAAACCGGCCGCGTCAGCGTGGCGCTGGACGGCCGGATCGAAGGCCCGTACGATCCGGAACACTTGAAGCGCCGCCTGAGGGCGTTACTGAAATGAGCCTGCGCGATCGTGTGTTTGCGCACACCGGGTTGAAGATCGTGTCGGTCGCACTCGCCGTGCTGCTGTGGATGATGGTGTCGTCGCAGCGCGCGTCGGTGGAGCGCGGGCTGCGCATTCCGCTCGAGCTGCAGAACCTTCCCGAGAATCTAGAAATGGTCGAGCCCCCGCAGGAAGCGGTCGACGTTCGCGTGCGAGGGACCGCCGATGCGCTGGGCCGCATCGCTCCCGGCGATCTCGTCGCGGCCGTGGACCTCAGCGCGGCGCAACCGGGCCGGCGGTTGTTTCATCTGTCGCCGGAGCGCGTCAAAGCTCCGTTTGCCGTCGTCGTGACGCAAGTGACCCCCTCGGCGGTCGCCATTCGCTTCGAGCCGTCGGCCACGCGCATCGTCGCGGTCGTGCCGTCAGTCGAAGGCGAGCCGGCGCCGGGATTCATCGTCGGAAAGATTTCGGCCGATCCGGCGACCGTGGCAATCGTCGGCCCCGAAAGCCTGCTGCGGCGCGTCACGGAAGCGATTACGGAGCCGGTGTGGGTCGGGGCGGCGAAAGCCGATGTGCTATCGACCGTCATCGTCGGCGTGGCGGACGAAGGCGTCCGGGTGAAGAGCGCGAAGACGGCTGTCGTGTCCGTTGCGATTGTGCCGGCGCCCGCGGAACGGCAGCTCTCGGCCGTTGCCGTGCGCGCGCGGAATCTTGGCGCGGGCCTTCGCGCGACCATCACGCCGCTGTCGGTCAGCGTGCGCGTGCGCGGAACGAAGGAAGCGATCGCGAAGATCAGAGACGCCTCGATCGTCGCCTATGTCGACCTCGAAGGCATCGGCCGCGGCGATTACGGACTCCCCGTTCGACTCGAGCCGGCGGCCGGCGTCGGCGTCGATCAATTGGATCCCACTGTTGTCAGCATTCACGTCGAATGACACACCTCTTCGGGACTGATGGAATCAGGGGCACGGCGGGCACCTTTCCCCTGGATGTCGAGACCGTGCGCCGCGTCGGCGCGGCGCTGGTCAGGGCGTTGCCGCACGAGAACGCAAAGCTCCTTATCGGCCGGGACACCCGCGAATCGGGCGTGTGGATCGAGCGCGAGCTGGCGCACGGCGCGCGGCTCGCGGGCGCGAGCGTCCAGAGCATCGGCGTCGGGCCCACGCCGGCCGTCGCGTATCTGACCGGATCGCTCGACTTCGACGCCGGCGTCGTCATTTCGGCGTCCCACAATCCTTTTCAAGACAACGGCATCAAGGTGTTTTCCGGCGCGGGCGTGAAATACGGCGGTCGGTTCGAGAACCGCATCGAGGCGCTCGTCGCGGACTCGGCATGGCAGCTGCCGAAGGGCGATGCACCGGATGTGATGCACGCCGATCATCTGCGCAAGTATCTGGAGCACGCCCGCACCGTGCTGCCAAACCTGGAAAAGCTCGGTCGCGTGCGAATGGCGGTCGATTGCGCCAACGGCGCGATGACCACCGTCGCGCCGGCGCTGTTCTCGGAGCTTGGGTTCGATCTGACCGTGCTCGGCGCGGAGCCTGACGGCCGCAACATCAATAAAGGCGTCGGGTCGACGCATCCGGACACACTGGCTGGCGTCGTCAGGCAGGGGGGGTACCGATTGGGTGTCGCCTTTGACGGCGACGGCGACCGCGCGATTCTGGTCGACGGGCACGGGCGCGTGCTCGACGGCGATCATGTGATGCTCATGTGCGCGAAGCAGATGCGGGCCGAAGGCCGGCTGCGCGGCAACGCGGTCGTGGCCACGGTCATGAGCAACATCGGCCTGGAGCTGGCGCTGAAGACGCTGGGCATCGAGCTGGTTCGCACGAACGTGGGCGACAAATACGTCATGGAGGAAATGCAGAACCGCGATCTGTCTCTCGGAGGAGAGCAGTCGGGTCACCTGATTTTCTCCGAGCACCTGTTTACGGGCGACGGCCTGATCACCGCGCTCAGCGTGCTTCGGACGATGGCCTCGAGCGGCAGAGAGCTGGCGGACCTTGCGGACGATCTGACGACGTACCCGCAGGTGCTGCTGAACGTGCGCGTGCGGGAGAAAACAGATCTCGAGCAGATCCCTGAAGTGGCGGCGATCATGACGCGCGTGCAGCAACAGCTCGTGGGGAATGGCCGCCTGCTCGTGCGGTACTCGGGCACCGAGCCTCTCGTGCGCGTGATGCTCGAAGGGCAGGACCTGCAGCAGATCGATCGATGGGCCCATCAGATTGTCGATGCCATCAATCACACTATCGGTCAACGTTAACAAGGTTGCGACGCTGCGCAACTCGCGCGGCGGCAGCGAGCCGGATGTGCTCGAGGCCGTCTCGACGTGCATCGCGGCAGGTGCACCCGGCATCACCGTGCATCCGCGCGCCGACGCGCGCCACATCAGAACGTCGGACGTGCACGGCATCGCCGGGCTGCTGCAGAGCTCGCCGGAAGTGGAGTACAACATCGAGGGTGATCCCCGTCCGGACCTTCTGGAGCTCGTCCTGAAGGTCCGTCCGACGCAATGCACGCTCGTTCCCGTGAGACCCGGCGAAGTCACGAGCCAGGCGGGTTGGCCCGCCGACACGCCTGTCGACAGCCTGGCGGGAATCGTCTCCGGTATCAAGAAACTTGGGGTTCGGGTGAGCATCTTCGTCGACCCGGTTCCCGAGGCGGTGAAATGGGCTGCGGCCGTGGGTGGCGATCGCATTGAGCTCTACACCGAACCGTTTGCCCGCGCGTTCGAGGCGGGTCGTGGTGAAGCCAGCTTCAAAACCTACGCTGACGCCGCGGAGCTCGCACATACGCTGGGCCTCGGCATCAACGCGGGGCACGATCTCGATCTGAAGAATCTGCCGCTCTTCCGCCGGCTGCCGCATCTGCAGGAAGTGTCGATCGGTCACGCGCTGGTCAGCCACGCGCTGTATGTCGGTCTGGAGCGCTCGGTGCGCGACTATCTGCATGCGCTGCGCTAACGCTCGGAATGCCGGGTCCACCCGCCTGCGCGAAAACGCTTCGGCGGGCAAGCAGGACCCGGCCTACGTACTGCACCTGTCGTACGTAGGGCGGGTCTTGTTCTTCAGACCCGCCTTGATCGCAGGCGCCATCTTGCTTCTGCTCGGCGCCGACGCCGCGGCTCAGCGGCGCGTGACGTTTCGCGCCGAGGACGGCGCGACGCTGAGCGGCGCCTATTACGAGCCCTCGCGGCGTCCGGCCCCAGGCATCGTGCTGCTGTCCATGCTCAGACGATCGCACGCCGATTGGGATGCGGCGGCCTCGCAGTTGTCCGCGGCCGGGTTCGCCGTCCTTGCCCTCGACTATCGACATGGCGACGAGCTGGGCGCGTACGCGCTGGATGTGCGGGCGGCGAAAGCCTTCCTGCGCGAGCGCTCAGAGGTGACGCCTGGCAGCCTCGGCATCGGCGGAGCGTCGATTGGCGCCAACCTCGCGGTGCTCGACGCCGCCGACGATCCCGGCGTGCTCTCGATCGCCCTGCTGTCGCCGGGGCTCGACTACAAGGGGCTGCGCACGGAAGCGGCGATGAAGAAGTATGGCGGCAGGCCTGCGCTGCTCGCCGGCAGCACGAAAGATCCGTACGCCGCCCGATCGATTCGTCATCTCACGACAATCGGCTCAGGACTGCGCGAGGTTCGCCTGACCGACGCGGTGGCGCACGGCACAACGCTGCTCGGGGGCGAAGGCGACCTGCTTTCCGTGCTGGTGGACTGGTTCAAACGCACGCTGATATGATCGACTTTCCCCATGAAGCTTGAATCAGTCATTTATGCGATTGCAGGCGTGTTTTTCGGCCTGATTGTAGGTTGGATTATCGGAACCCAGCAGGCGTCCATGGGGCCGCGCCCCGCCGCGCCCGTGGCCGCATCCGCGCCAGCACCCATCCCTTCGCCGGACGCCTCTCCAGGCACCCCTGCGCCGGCAATACTCGACGAAGGGCAGGTACAGGCGCTGCGCAACGTCGTCGACCGCGATCCCAAGAACGCGGTCGCGCGCGCGCAGCTCGGGAATCTCTACTACGACGCCGGCCGCTATCCCGACGCCATCAGGTGGTACGGGGAGTCGCTCGAGCTCAATCCGAAGGACACCAGCGTCAGCACCGATCTCGGCGTGAGCTACTACTACAACAACCAGCCCGATCTCGCCATCAAGCAGCTCGAGTATTCGCTGCAGATCGATCCGAAACACACCAAGGCGCTGCTGAACCTGGGCGTCGTGCGTGCGTTCGGCAAGCAGGATCTCAAGGGCGCCACCGAGATCTGGCGGCGGCTCGTCGAGGTCGCGCCGGACAGCCCGGAAGGCCGCAAGGCCAAGGAGGCGCTCGAGAGCCTCGCGACCGCTCACGCGGGTGTGCAGTGAGCGCTCGCGCAGAAGACGCCTTCCGCGCCGACATCGTCGAAGTCGGCCGCCGCATGTACGCGCGCGGGTACGTCGCGTCGAACGACGGCAACATCAGCATCAAGTTGGACGACGCCACCATCCTGACGACACCGAAAAGCGTGTCGAAGGGATTCATGACACCCGACATGATGGTCGTCGTCGATCTCGACGGGAAAAAGATCCGCGGAACGCGCGACGCGTCGTCCGAGCTGCTGATGCACCTCGAGGTGTACAAGAACCGCCCCGATGTGCGGGCGGTGGTCCATGCGCATCCGCCGATTGCCACCGGCTTCGCGGTCGCCGGCATTCCACTCGATCGCGCCGTGCTCGCCGAAGTCGTGACGACCCTCGGCAGCATTCCCATCGCCGAGTACGCCACGCCGTCGACGCCAGAGCTGCCGGCCGCCGTGCGGAAGTACATCAAGGCGCACGACGGCCTGCTGCTGGCCAACCACGGCGCCCTCACGATCGGGCCCGACGTGTACGCCGCGTATTACAAGATGGAGACGATTGAGCACTTCGCGAAGATCAGCCTCGTCACGCGCCAGCTGGGACGCGAGAATCTCCTGTCGCGCGCAGAGGTCGACCGCCTGCAGGGTTTGCGGGGGAATTACGGCATTAAATCGCCGGCGCCGATTTGCACGGACGCGTCGGAAACGACATCGAACACCGGTCAGGCGTCATGCCAGGTTGTCGAGGCGCCCGCCTCGCGCGGCGCGCGGCTCATTCCTACTGATCCGGCGGATTTCCACCCCAACGCGGCTGCCGCCGGGGCCCCCGACGCGGCATCCGCGTCGGGGTGGCGTGCGTTGGGGGCCCCGGATTTGGACGGGGAAATTCGGCTATCATACCGCGAGCTTACGGCCCTCATTGAGGATGCCGTGAAGGCTCTATTGGGGGGGCAGCATGGGTGAGGCGCTCGGCATGGTCGAAACCAAAGGATTCGTCGCGATGGTTGAAGCGGCGGATGCCATGGTGAAGGCCGCCAAGGTGACTCTTGTCGGATGGGAAAAGATTGGCGCCGGCTACGTGACCGCGATCGTGCGCGGCGACGTGGCGG